>NZ_JHVE01000050.1:0-1193 GCF_000619985.1 Prevotella sp. P6B4 | reverse complement strand
AATGATATAGGCGCTTGGTGTAATGTCGTTTTCTCAGGTAGTTATAGTAATCCCTTAGAATTTGCACGTCATTTGTATAGTGATGAGAATACAGAAATAACAGATTTGGTAATTCCAAATGGTGTGACTACAATCGGGAATTATGCCTTTGCAGGCAGTGAAGGCTTTACCTCTGTCACAATTCCAAGCAGTGTGACGAGTATTGGCGAGAACGCTTTTCAAGGATGTAGTGGTCTGACTTCTATTGTGGTTGAATCTGAAAATTCAAAATACGACTCACGAGATAACTGCAACGCTATTATAGAAACTGTAACAAATAAACTTATAGCGGGGTGCAATAACACAACCATCCCAAGCAGTGTGACGAGCATTTGCGATTACGCCTTTTATCGCTGTGATGGTCTTGTTTCCATTACAATTCCCGACAACTTGACAAGCATTGGTGATTACGCCTTTTCTGGCTGTAGTGGTCTAACTTCTGTCACAGTTTTGAATCCATTGCCTGTCGATATTACAAAAGACGTATTCACAAATCGTGCTAATGCAACGCTTTACGTTCCAACAGGCAGTAAAGAGAAATATAAAACGGCGGAATATTGGAAACAATTTAAGATAATTAATAGTAATGAGCCATACGCAATTCTAAGCGATAATAACACAGTGTTGACATTCTACTATGATTACCAAAAGGAGACTCGCGATGGAATGGACATTGGTCCATTTGTAGGTAAACCTGATTTTCAAAACTGGTATGCTCAGAAGGAGAGTATTACGAAAGTTGTGTTCGACGATTCGTTTGCCAACTATACCTCATTGATTAGTACTGCATTTTGGTTCTTTGGATGTAATAATCTTGCAACTATAACAGGCATAGAGAACCTTAATACCGACAATGTTATAAAAATGAATGATATGTTCACAAGCTGTTCTAGTCTAAAAAGCCTTGACTTGAGTGGATTTAAGACTGAGAATGTAACAGATATGTCGGGTATGTTCTCTGGCTGTTCCGGTCTGACAAGCCTTGATTTGAGCGGATTTAAGACTGAGAATGTAACAGATATGTCGTGGATATTCTATGGTTGTTCAAGTCTGACAAATCTTGACTTGAGTGGATTCAAGACAGATAAAGTAACAGATATGACGGAGATGTTCTGGGGCTGTTCTGGTCTAACAAAACTTGACTTGAGTGGATT
>NZ_JHVE01000049.1:0-1286 GCF_000619985.1 Prevotella sp. P6B4 | reverse complement strand
GTGATGTTTATAAAAGACAGCACAGGCATGGTGTCGGTCATTGAAACCGGTAATATCACCTACGACTGGAACAACAATCCGAAGCAGATATACTTCACCAACGGCAGCGTGACGAAGTATGTATATAGCGCATCAGGCAAGAAACTACGTGCTGTTCACTATACCGCCAAGCCGAATATCACCAGGGCTTGGGGCGTGAAGCCCGCCGAGCTGACATCATCGCAGATACTGCAAGCAGACTCAACGGACTATCTGCTTGGCGGCAGCCTCACCCTCAAGAACGGCAAGGTCGATAAGTACTTGTTCGAGGGTGGATACGCTCAGGCAACGGCTGCAAGCTCAACGACTGATAGTTTTGCATTCTACTATTACAATCAGGATCATTTAGGAAATGTCCGTGAAGTAGTGGATGCCAGTGGTAACGTAAAGCAAGTTACAAACTATTATCCCTTCGGTGCACCATACGCAGACGCATCCGCGTCGATGAATCCTGATTTCCAACCTTACAAGTATAGTGGTAAAGAACTGGACCGCATGCATGGCCTGAACACTTACGACCACGGTGCCAGACAATATGACCCCATCCTGTTAAGATGGGATAGGATGGATCCATTGTGTGAAAAGTTCTATCCGTTTAGTCCGTATAACTATTGTGGGAATAGTCCGATCAAGCATATTGATCCAGATGGGAAAGATATAATCCCTATTTTATTTAGGAAAGTAAATAGTAAGGGTGAAGCAGTTGGGAAACGATATCGTAGTAGTCTCCAGGTAAAAAATGCCATGACATTATTTGGAAAAACAAGATACGGTAAACAAATTATAGGCTCATTTCTTCCTAAAGGTAAATATCAGTATGGAGTTAAGGGCACAGGAGAATTTTCAAACTTCATTCTTAAAATCAAACAATTTAATACTGGCGAAAACCATTTCTTTACAGGAGAATCTCCAGGGGCGGTAAAATACGGTTCTTTTGGAATTAACGAAGAAAATGGAACACTTGTTTTTTCCTTGACAATTGACGTTGATAACAATAAATCCTATCCTGATTTAATGGATACAATAGTTCATGAATTGTGCTTACATGGCCATAATATTAAAAATATAATTGAAGCGTATAAGGCGGGGGGACTCAAAGCTGTCGAAAAACTTAAAAGTAAAGGACCTAGTGAAGAAAGTTCACATCGAGCATTAGAAAAAAAAGATGTGACAGTTCCTGGTGTAGGACTTTACTATGAAACTAAGAATGCTATAGTAGAATCAAATCGTGAATTAATGAGATCGGA
>NZ_JHVE01000048.1:0-1391 GCF_000619985.1 Prevotella sp. P6B4 | reverse complement strand
GTGATGTTTATAAAAGACAGCACAGGCATGGTGTCGGTCATTGAAACCGGTAATATCACCTACGACTGGAACAACAATCCGAAGCAGATATACTTTACCAATGGCAGCGTGACGAAGTATGTGTATAGCGCATCGGGCCAGAAACTGCGTGCCGTTCACTATACTGCCAAGCCCAATATCACAAGAACCTGGGGCGTGAAGCCCGCCGAGCTGACATCTTCGCAGATATTGCAGGCTGATTCAACGGACTATCTGCTTGGCGGCAGCCTCACCCTCAAGAACGGCAAGGCGATGCTTCACCCTCTTTTTATGGTGAAGGGAACGATAGTAACTTAGCCGCAAAGATGAAAATTCCCGTGTTTGTATTAGGACATAACAATAATGTTTATGGCATCGTCAGTAATAGAGAACAGTATTCAATATTTTCTTTACCTGGGAATTTCAGTAAAGTGAGCAGTTTACTCAGAACAAATTTATCATTCGCAGAATACATTAAAAATAACAATTGGCAATTTTAATCTTTATGAAAATATTATTTTATTGTCTAAGTACACTATGTATATTATTCTATGGTTGCTCAGAAAAAACGAACATGGAACATAATGGCATACCTGTTTCAATAATCAACAAAAGTTTATTGAATCAAATTGACTATTATATAGGTAAATACCCTTACAATGACACCTTATTGATTTTGTCAGACATTGATGAAAATTGGTTAGACAATCAGAAAATCCATGACTATTGGATAATTGGTCCGGCATATAGCGAATTTATCTGTTCTAGGAAGGATATTTCTTTATTCTTCAAGTACAACAATACCATTATCTTTTTGCAATCATCACTTAGTGGGCTAACCGATTCTTCATATATAAAAAGAGAGTATCCTAAGAATAGGAATCAAGAGAATAGCCATGAAGTTGAAAAATTATTTTATAAGCACGCAATCGTATGTGAACAAGATTCTAATGGAACGTTTAGTTTTGTTACAGACGAGGTGAAAAAACGTGTAGATTTTGTGGCTCCACCAATAGAATAAATAAAAAGGACCTATGTGATTCACGGAATCGAGAAAGAGAAATTATGGGGTTAAGAAAATGATCATTATCGAATTTGTGATGTATTTTTATGAAACAGAAATTATTACTACCATTATTGCTATATGGAGCGATATCAGTCTATGGTCAGGTGAATCTGTCTGGCATGGCACCAGAATCGACCGACAGCTTGCAGAAATGCAAAATCCGCTACTTCTCTCCCGGCAGAGGCGGGATGAACAGAGTATGGGATTTTTCTAAGAAACTGGGCTCCAAGGAGTCTTCGCAGGTGATGTTTATAAAAGACAGCACAGGCATGGTGTCGGTCATTGAAACCGGTAATATCACCTACGA
>NZ_JHVE01000047.1:0-1418 GCF_000619985.1 Prevotella sp. P6B4 | reverse complement strand
TAAGGAGACAGGAAAGCGAATAGCCAACCATCCATTGAGCGAGGTCAAAGGCGTACTGGTACAGGATCCTGCCCACAAGACAGTAAGAGGGGAAGGAATCACGGATAAGGAACTGACAATACACGGATACATTGGTGATATCGAGGCTCTGGATCTTTTCCTGGCAGGAATCAGCCAGAGCAAGCCTGCCTACTACAGTAGGAATCTCAGCTACATCATCCACCAAATGTACGGCTACAAACCCGAGGTGCTGCACGAAGCCCTTGTACGCTGCCTTACAAGCAAGGCCTACAATGCAAGGATGCTCATAGAGGCCTCTGAGAGTATCAGGGTAAGCAGTGGCATGTCTGTCATCCAGCAGCCACAAACGGCAAGTGTGCCACCCGAATTAAGCAACATGCGCCCTGAGCGTACATCCATTAACTCCTTTGAACAGTATTTTAAATGATGAACGACAAACAGACGATTGCGGAATGTGCAACGCTGCTGAAGCTGCACTATGTAAAGGTGAACCTGGAGAATACCATCTGCCAGGCACAAATAGAAAAGCCAACCTACATAAGTTTTCTTGCACAGGTACTCAAGGATGAGGTAAAGGGTCGGCAGGAACGAGATAGGCAACGGAGACTGTCGCTGGCACACCTGCCATCGCAGCACGACCTCGATGCATTTGACTTTAATTACTCCTCGGGCATTAGTAAACAGGAGATGAAGGAACTGCGTACGCTCAACTGGGTAGATCAGGCATACAACATCATCCTCATGGGACCCAGCGGTACAGGCAAGACCTTTATTGCAGGCGGACTCATCTATGAGGCCGTAAAGCAAGGGAAGAAGGCTTACATGATGACTATGGAAGAGCTGATAACTACCATCAAGATGAAGTCCATATCACCAACGGCCATGGGCAACTACAACCGCATTGCCAAGGCTGATTTGGTCGCTATCGATGATATCATGCTCTTCCCCATCAACAAGGAAGATGCAGCTGGCTTCTTCAATCTCATCAACACTATGCATGAGCATACCTCCATCATCATAACTACAAATAAGGCTCCTACAGAATGGGCCCAGACCCTCGATGATGAAGTGCTGGCATCTGCCTTGCTCGACCGAATTCTCTACAGATGTGAGGTGATAAATCTCAAAGGTACAAGCTATAGAATGGAGAACAGACAAACCATTTTCGACAAACAAAACATTAAAAAAACAGAAAAATGAAACTGGTTGGTTAACTTTACGAAAAACTGGTGTGTTTAGATTTGCTTATTACATCGTTACGTGATGATGCCGGAGCTCTACACGGCTCTGACTCAGGACAAGGTGATTAAGGAAGCAGCTCTGCGCAGCGGCGTGAGCAAGGGCGTGATGCAGGCATGCTGGGATGCAGCCGGCGAAGTAATCAAGGCGTGGGCCAC
>NZ_JHVE01000046.1:0-1582 GCF_000619985.1 Prevotella sp. P6B4 | reverse complement strand
GTGGTCAATGAGAACGGCACTCTGGAGCAGGTAACACATTATTATCCCTTTGGCGGTATCTTTGGCGATGCAACACTGAATGCAGGCATCCAGCCCTACAAGTATAACGGCAAAGAGTTCGATCATGTGCATGGTCTGAATTGGTATGACTATGGCGCAAGACAGTATGATCCTATACTTGCCAGATGGGATAGAATAGATCCACTAGCAGAGAAATACTATGGTGTAAGTCCATACACGTATTGCATAGATAATCCCATTAATGCAATAGATTTGAAAGGAAAAGAAGTATATGCAATGAGTCCTGATGCAATTCGAAATATTTGTAACACGCTTTCGAATGAAGAAAGGACTTATGTTCATTTTCTGCCCAACGGGTTACTCGACGCAACGTTATTAAACAATTGCAACAGTACATCCAATAATTTTAGTGCTCTAAAACTATTAAGCAATAGTGAAACAAAATATTATTTTAATGTAGGAGAGAAAGATATGGAAGGGAAAGCGTTTTATGAGAAAGGTACACTAGAAGATGCACCCGATAATTATCGTTATGGGGTTACTTTATTGCCTGGTGCAGAGAATTCTCCATCACCAGATGAAGACGTTTATATTTATACAGCATCTTTTTTAAGTGATAAAATGCAAGCTCGAAATACAGCTCATGAAGCATATGGCCATGCATATTTTTATGAACTTAGTAAACTAAATCCAGTTTACAATCCCAATCATACGAGGGGGGTAACAGGATATGCTACTGAAAACGATCCTGTTTTTGGCAGTTATATTGTTCCTATATTGGGGAAAACTAATTCACTACTTGAAGAGCAAATTAGAAAGGTTGAACAAGAAGCAATAAACAATTATGAAAACAGTCATTAAAACAAACCTCTTAGTAATTTTACTAATACCTTTTCTTTGTATAGCAAATTCATGTTCTGCAATAAAGGAATCTGTTTGCCTTCCTTTATTGTCATGTCAAGTGAAGATGAAACTGCCACGAAATGAATTTCGAGTAAAAAAAGAAAATTATGAAGAAGGTATATTTTATACGCTTTCAGATAAAAGAGGGGCATATATAATTGTTTTCGAAGGCGCACTCATGCAATACCTCCCAGAAGACACTCTACCTGTGTTGCAGTTATTGAGAGATGGAAATCGTACAATATCTTCAGGAGTTGCAGATAGTTTATATTGGAGGAAGGATTCTATTGGACGCATTAGACTTTCGTATAATCGAGTTTCGCCTAATAGCAAGAAGACATTTGATATGATACTAAATTCTACAAGAATTAGGGATTTCTATTAGTGAACTGTTACAAATGAAACTGAAATTATTACTACCATTATTGCTATCTGGAGCGATGCCGGTCTATGGTCAGGTGGATCCGTCTGTCATGGCACCAGAATCGACTGACAGCTTGCAGAAATGTAAAATCCGCTACTTCTCGCCCGGCAGAGGCGGGATGAACAGAGTATGGAATTTCTTCAAATATAATCAGGAGAACCGACCCTGTAATCCTGCCAACCCTGTGGCGTCCTCACAGCCAACGTTCCACTACTACACCAAAGACCATCTGGG
>NZ_JHVE01000045.1:0-1671 GCF_000619985.1 Prevotella sp. P6B4 | reverse complement strand
TTTGCATTTCTGCAAACTGTCGGTCGATTCTGGCACCATGCCAGACAGATTAATCTGACCATAGACCGATATCGCTCCAGATAGCAATAATGGTAATAATAATTTCAGTTTCATAAATAATATATCACTAATGGTTGTAATGATTACCTTCTCCGCCCCTTGAATCCCCAAGGTAAGAACCATCTCTGTAAATTCCTCTTATGGTACCAACCTTTTATTACGAAGATAAAACAAAGGAATAATACGATAAGGCCAAGTACATCAATATACATTGTCTTTTTTTTATAGTATTCCATCGGGCTTGAAAGACAATTTGCTGAATATTGCGACATTGGACCTGCACTGTAAGTAACTTCTCTATTTGAGAGAGTCATCAGAAAATAGCCTTTTCCACAAATTCCATATATCACATCATCGTCAACAATCATAGAATCGATATCGCATATAATTACTTCATCTTCTTTCAAGTCTAAAATTCCTTTTGCTGTACCACATATTTCCAAAGCAATATCTGGTCTTATATTTACACGATAATATGAGCCAATAAAATCCTCATTTTTTATAAATGTCATTGATACCGAATAAACAACGATTATAAGAAAAGTCGTAAATATACAGAGAATCGCAGGGGTTCTCCTGATCATATTCAGGAGGCCATTTTCTTTGTTATTACTCGATATTTGTTTCATTTGAATTATCGAATTATCATTTACATGTCACATGTCAGGGGACAGTCCCGTGCCAGAGATGTCAGTCGATTCTGGCACCATGCCAGACAGATTCACCTGACCATAGACCGGCATCGCTCCAGATAGCAATAATGGTAGTAATAATTTCAGTTTCATTGTATATTCAAATTAATTGTTATAATGATCACTTTCTCTGCCCCCGTGAATCTCTGTAGCCTATTTAAAGTATTCAATGCTTCCCAACCATTCTCCTTAATCTTTTGCTCGTTACTATTTCGTGTGATATATAGTATATATTTGTCCACTATGCTTATTTATTTCGACATGTCCAACTCCCCCTTCATTCAAAGAGCTCCACTCCATCTCAGAATCATTGGTAGTTTCTTCTTTTAACTCTGGCTCAGAATACAACGCTGTTTCCACGATCCACACACTATCTTGTAAAGCAACATAATAAGGTTTTTCGTTATAGATATCACTACCATAAATTGACTCCAATAACAGAAGTCCCATTTTCACAGCAATAGTTTCATTAGGCACAACATCATTACAGAAGTCAACTCTATCATGATAATATATTCTCCCTGAAAACTGATCAGAAGATGAGAGTCTTACAATATCCTTGTTAGATAGTTTGTGTAGGGATGAGTCTTCTTTTGTTTTCCCAAAATATAATCCACACATAAAAGAAATAACAACAAATAAAAGTACTGTAGAATAAAAACGTTTCTTTTTCATATAATATAATCATTTAAAAATTTCCATTATTGCTTTAATTAGCTGATTTATTAGACCAGTAGTATCTCATAAACATCACCTGCGAAGACTCCTTGGAGCCCAGTTTCTTAGAAAAATCCCATACTCGGTTCATCCCGCCTCTGCTGGGAGAGAAGTAGCGGATTTTGCATTTCTGCAAACTGTCGGTCGATTCTGGCACCATGCCAGACAGATTAATCTGACCATAGACCGATATCGCTCCAGA
>NZ_JHVE01000044.1:0-1627 GCF_000619985.1 Prevotella sp. P6B4 | reverse complement strand
GCCTGCTTGCCGATCTCAGTCAGATTAGCAGGAAGCCATACCTTCTTCAGACTACTACAGCTCTGGAAAGCACTGGTTCCAATCTTCTCTACACCTGCTGGAAGATGAAGCTCCTCCAACTTAGATAAACCGCTGAAAGCAGACTCACCTATAGAGGTAAGCTTTGACAGTTGAGAAAGGTTCACCGAGGCAAGCTTGCTACAACCCTTGAAGGCATCCTTACCTATCTCAGATACACTCGATGGAAGAACTACACTCATCAGGTTAGTACAGCCTGAGAAAGCATTCTCGTCAATGATCTCAATACCTGCCTTGTCAATGCCGTCTGATTCTGTCCAGGTCTTCTCCTTGATGACAAGACTCTGGACCTTGTCCTTGTTGTCAAAAGTTGAAGGAGAGATGATATTTACATAATAACTTATTTCATTACCTTCCTTATTCTTAATTACAACTGAGCTTGGGATCTCAAGTTCGGTCTTACTACCGTCACCAGGGAAGGTGATGCCGATTATTGTCGCATCCTGCTTACTAGTATGGTAACGGTACTTGAACGTACTACCTTGGTAAGCAAGGTAATCACTCTCCTCCCACTTGCCCTTCTCTTTATTCAGGAAATCCTTCCAACCTGTTGTTGTCGTATAGCTATTTTCACCTTCGTCAGGAATATATAACTGGGCATTCTTATATACCTTATCGTCAAACACGTTTTCAGATATATCAAATGCTGTGACGATGTCAGAGACTATCTTTGTGATATTCTCACAACCGGCAAAGGCACTTGCACCGATGGATGACAGGGTCTTTGGCAATGTCAACTCGTTCAAACCGGTACAATTCTCGAAGGCCTTTGCACCGATACTCGTAACACCTTCACGAAGTGTCAGATTCTCAAGACTCTTACTTGTCGCAAACGAAGAGGCACCGATGGATACAATATCATAGTCATTCCATTTCTTTGTGCCGTCGGACAAAGTCTCTTCAGCGGAAATTGACTCCGGTACCTTTACATCCTTGCGGGATGAAGTTGACTTCGTCAGGATTGCATACCTGTTGTAACCGTCACCTTCCGAAGAAGAAGAATTCTTCACCTTATAATAAGAGAAGGTCATATCCTTGCCATCACCCTCGGTTACTGGTTGGACACCCAGGAACTCACCGCCTACGATGTTCGCAAACTGTGACCAGCCACCCGTATAGTAAGTCTCGGTCATGCCACTAGGAACAAACAAGGTAGACGTCTTGCCAGAAATAGAGAACACATCAGTGCCGATCTCAAGGAGAGACTCACGGGCTATATATACATTAGATATCTTACTACTACTTGCAAATGCATTGGAACCTATAGAGGTCAATGACGATGGAAGCCAGATATTCTCCAGGCTGCCGCAGTTCTGGAAGGCATAGGCACCAATCTTACCAAGACCCTCCGGCAGACGAAGCTCAGACAGACTTGCACCACTGAAGGCAGACTCACCTATAGAGGTAAGCTTTGACAGTTGAGAAAGGTTCACCGAGGCAAGCTTGCTACAGCCCTTGAAGGCATCCTTACCTATCTCAGATACACTCAATGGAAGAACTACACTCGACAGATTAGTACAGCTTGCGAACGCATTTTCACCTATTTTAT
>NZ_JHVE01000043.1:0-2076 GCF_000619985.1 Prevotella sp. P6B4 | reverse complement strand
GCGCTATTTCATTCCCATCAGCGACAAGGAGATTCCCCCCACCAGCATCATGCGTGAGTTCGTAGGTGGCAGCAGCTTCAAATACAGGGGCTAAACAAAAACGGTGCATCTCGTATAGAGTTGCACCGTTTTTTTACATCGTAGTATCGTAGGCTGAGCTGTCATCATCTTCATACACGCCCCATCGACGAGTATTCCATACTATATTCTTTATCTCGATGGTCTGTGTTCCCATCAGATCAATAAGCTTCGACTGAGTCATCTCACATGGCCAACCATTATAGAAGTAGTTGTACTGCTCAGAGTAGGTAATCTTTGCTTCGCTATATTCCGTCGAGTCGATAGCCTGATTCATTTCATCTAAGTGCTTGTCGCTTATCATCTTGTTGAAGTACATTTTCAGCATATCCTTTACGTCGTCTTTGGGTACGGTGGTTTCTGATACGCTATGCACATAATAATCATCTTCGAATCCGTAGTCATCGTCGGTCTTACCATAACTTGTCACAATTACGCTATGTTGTGGATATCCGTTATCTGAAGGCTCTTCGTTCTCTACTTTACCTATAGGCAGCGACTTGCCATGTAACAAGAACAGCAACTGCAGATCGTCATTATTGGCCAGGAAAGCCTTCTCGTTAGAAAACATAGTTGCTACCTGTGCTTCAAATCGATGTCGAGGAAGCACTTCACTCATCGCAGGCATATTAGTATAGATTGAGTCAAATATCGCCTTAGATGCAGCTTTCATATAGTTTTTCACCTCTGTCCAGTTCTTCACGTGTTCGATAGTGCCATACTCATCTGTAGAAAACAGCACCTTCACATCGCCCATCTTTTCCATTATCGACTGCATCACACGTGTAAACATAGAGTCTTTATATTCCACTGTAGTGTTCAGCGTATTGTATTCTATCAGATATCCTTTCGACGTCGAGTCGACTACCACCAATTGTATATCGCTCTTGATGTAGTGGTCTACGATGGTATCATTTTTTTCCACCTTAGCCTCGTAATCCTGATATTGATAACACATGGTGTCGTTCTTGCAGAAATATGCAATAACATTTACTACCGAATCCTGACTAGCCTGCTGGGCAGTCACCGCTTGGGCTGCAACGGGCATAGCACACAATTGCAGAGTAAGTGCCATTACGGCACGTAACAGATTTTTCTTGTTCATAATACAGTTAGCCATTTAAGCATGGTAGGCTTATTTTTAATTCAGCGACAAAGGTACACACAATTCTTCATTCCGCCAAATAATTATGCGAGAAAAATGATATTTGATCACTTTCTAGATTTACTTCAGGACCGTCCCTGTGAAAAGCTGTGATACTCAAATTCTCTTTGCAAATATAAAAAATCTGCTAATTCCTTCTTTGTTTCAGATAAATTTCCTATATTTGCAGCCGAGATTTGAACATTTTGTAACGGAGATTTGAACATTTTGTAATCAAGAATTGAACATTATGGAGTACAAAAGACCACAATTTGCAGAGGTACTGGAACGAATGAACGAACCAAGAAAATATATTATTGGCGCGAACGTTATGATGAGGTAGACTATATTGTTGCGAGTCAAGGAACAGCGATAGCACTTGAAGTGAAAAGTGGGCGACGTGGTATGAATAGTGGATTACCAAAGTTCTGCGAAAGCTTTCATCCCAAACGGGCATTAGTCATCGGCACCGATGGCATACCATTCAAAGAATTCTTTCATATGAAAATCGAGGATTTGTTATAGAAAAAAAACTATTGGTGTCCGATAAATTCCTTTATCTAATAATTATCATCTGCTAAGCGGAATCTGATTGGTATACAATAATGTATTCTGGCAGGTTTCCCTCTCCACATACCTGGTATCACTTCTGAGCAGCTGAACCAGGAGTTTTTGGATAAGAAGGACCTGGCAGAGATGTTTGTGGCCTGCTTCCGTCAGCCTATCGATGGCGAGAACGTAAAGACGATGAACTGCGACGAGTACGCCGAGGCCCATCGCCTGTTGAAATTCCTGCGCTATTTCATTCCCATCAGCGACAAGGAGATTCCCCCCACCAGCATCATGCGTGAGTT
>NZ_JHVE01000042.1:0-2545 GCF_000619985.1 Prevotella sp. P6B4 | reverse complement strand
TGTAGATAATAATTGAAAAGTATACCACCATAATAATCGAAAAGTATACCATCCAATCAGAGTTCTACGTTATATAATAGTTGCTCGCATGAGTGCTGTTTAACGTACAGAGAGTTTAAAGATGATTGAGATGGATCAGAAAGAACAAATCCTTCATTACCATCGTGTTGATGGTTTGAGTTTACGGGAGATTTCCCGTAGAGTAGGTCTTAACAGAAAGACCGTAACACGTTACGTCCGTGAGTATGAGGCCTCTATCAGGGAGGATCCTGAGGAGGGGTTGGACATCTGTCTTGCCAGTAAGCCCAAGTATCCAGCACGCAATGTCGAGTGTCCCCGCATGACGGAGCCTGTATGTGCAGAGATAGAATACTGGCTGCAGGAAAATGCGAAGCGCAGGCAGACAGGCATGCGTAAACAATGCCTGAAAAAACAGGACATACATCGTGTGTTGATAGAGAAAGGATTCAACATCAGCTACTCCAGCGTCTGCAAGTACATCCAGCGACGCAAGGCAGAGAGATCAAGGAAGCCTAAGGACGTGTTCGTCAAGCAGTACTACGAGCCCGGTCAGGAGTGTGAGTTTGACTGGGGTGAGGTCAAGCTGCGCATAGGAGGCAAGCCCGTGACTTTTACGATGGCCGTGTTTGCACTATGTCACAGCGAGGGACGCTGGGCATACCTTTTCCGTCATCAGGACAACCTGGCCTTCATGGAGTCTCACCGTAACTTCTTCCACGACGTGCATGGCGTACCGCATATAATGGTATATGACAACATGAAAGTGGCCGTCATACTGAAACCGGACGGAAAGAAACCTACCGAGACGCTGCTCCGTATGCGCACCTTCTACGGGTTTGACTACCGTTTCTGCAATGCACGTGCCGGCTGGGAGAAAGGGCATGTGGAGCGCAGTGTGGACTATGTCAGGGGACGTGCATTCACTACACGGGTGGACTTTGACTCCATCCAGGACGCACAGATTTGGCTGAGCCGCATATGCGATAATATTAATAAGGAGAGCGGTAGTATCGCCACAGGCAACAAGCAGGAAGCCCTATGCAGGGATGTAAAGTATATGCTTCGTTTCCCTGGTGATTTTGGATGCTTCGACATGCTTGAGTGCAGTGTGGACAAGCAGTCAACCATCTCGGTAAAGGGATCCCACTATTCGGTCCCCGACCATCTTGTAGGTACGACTGTCATCGTACAGCTATATAGCGAAAAGGTGCGTGTCTATGACGCAGATCACAAGAAGATGGCAGAGCATGAGCGCAGCTATTCCCACGGATCATGGACGTTTGACATCAATCATTACATCAATACCCTGATGAAGAAGCCGGGTGCACTTAAAGGCTCTGTGGCACTGCGGCAGATGCCGGAGAAGATGCAGGAGCTTTTCCGCGTACACTTTGCCGAGAACGGGAAGGATTTCCTCAAGCTGCTCAAGTACTGCAGGGACAACAGGTACGACTACAAGGACATCCTGGACGCAGTGAGGAAAATACGTATGCGTGGCGCAAGACATATCAATTTTGATCAGATAAAGGTGGCACTGGAGACGAGAGATGCAGCACCGCTTGTGTTTACTGATAACCAGAAGACGGATGAATTCATTGAAATAGAACTCGGCAGTGAGGATGTACTGACTCAGCTTGACGGTATTATGCAGGGGACTGCGGCAGAAAGGAGGTGTGGGCAATGAATGAAAAGGATATCATATGCCAGTATGCAAAGGAACTGAAGCTCGCAACGGTGAGGGAAAACCTCTCCCTGTTTGCGGAGGATGCCATGAGGGAGCAGTGGGGATATCTCATGTTCCTGCGCAGGCTGTTTGAGGAGGAAGTGACAAGCCGGCGCGAGAAGAGCAAGATCATACGCATACACAGGGCTGACTTCCCGCAGATGAAGTACCTGGAAGAACTCAAGCGGGAAGAACTCCCCCTTGAGGGCCAGATGCTCTTGCCTGAAGTGGAGACACTTGATTTTATCAAGGAGGGACGGAGTATCGTTATGTATGGCAATCCAGGTACAGGCAAGACGCATATTGCCATCGGGCTTGGCGTTAAGGCATGCCTTGAAGGATATACAGTTTTCTTTACATCTGTACCACACCTGCTGACACTCATAAGGGAGGCCAAGACGGAAAAGACGCTTAGGAGTCTGGAGCTTAAGTTTGAACGTTATGATCTCGTTATATGTGATGAGTTGGGATATGTCGGCTTTGACAAGGAAGGAGCTGAGATGCTTTTCAATCACCTCTCTCTGCGGACAGGAAAGAGAGCTACCATCATCACCACGAACCTGCCTTTTACGAGGTGGGAAGAGGTGCTCAAGGATAAAGTCTTGTGCTCCGCTCTAGTAGACAGACTGTGTCACAAATCGTATCTCGTCAACATGACAGGTACGTCATATCGTATTAAAGAAACAAAAAAATTAATAGAAAAAAGTAATGTATAACCAACTCTTTGTATATTTGCAGCGCTCTTTTGGACTGGTATACTATTG
The DNA here is from genome assembly GCF_000619985.1 of Prevotella sp. P6B4. Taxonomy (NCBI): domain Bacteria; kingdom Pseudomonadati; phylum Bacteroidota; class Bacteroidia; order Bacteroidales; family Prevotellaceae; genus Prevotella; species Prevotella sp. P6B4. The sequence continues at coordinate 37 of NZ_JHVE01000042.1, read as the reverse complement.
AATTATTTGTTGGTATACTTTTGCGTTATCATTTACA
>NZ_JHVE01000041.1:0-2813 GCF_000619985.1 Prevotella sp. P6B4 | reverse complement strand
GTAAACTGTCAATTTTGACGTCCAAGCTTAAAAACAGCCTTTTAGGGCAGCTATCGCTACCTGAAGCGTCTAAATCGTATTAAACTTTATTATTTTTTAATACCGATGTTCATCGGTAACATGTTCTCATAATCTGTTCTTCCTTGCATGATTGCCTTGAAGAATTCCTTAAAATACTCCAGCGTTGATACGCCACACATCTTACACGTCTCGATAAACGTGTGGTAGATGACTGACACTTTAGCACCAGCATGGCTACCAAAAGTCAGCGAGTTTTTGCGCTCTACAGTCATAGGGCGAAGCGTGCGTTCTGCAAGTGAGTTGTCGATGCAATAACGACCATCTTTTATGTATAGGAAGAGTTGATCCCAGAAGCTCTTCAGATAGTTAAGAGCCTTCTGCATTAGGTCTCCTCTCATACCATTTCCGTCTACCAAAAGTTTATCTAACCGCTGCCGTATCTGGGTGATGATTTTGATCGTCTTTTCGCCTTGCCTTTCTTGCCGTATCTGCTCTGGAGTAAGATGCCTCATCCGATACAGTTCTTCCAAATCATACAGCCGTCCGATATTCCTGATAAAGTATTCGGCTTCTTCATCCTTACCTTGCTCAAGAGCATATTTAAACTTGGCTCTTGCATGGGCAAGACAGCACAGGTGATCCACATCCACCAGTTCCTTGTCCAGATACATATAGACATTGAATCCATCCGACTGGAGAGCATCTATCTCGGTCCTGTCAAGGAATTCACGGAGCACCTTGCGACCACGGCTTCCGTCATCGTAGAAGTAGACAGCTATTTTGGCTTCCTTGTTTACCATGCACCAGATGTATTTCTTACCGTACTTACCGGCTACCTTCACTCTGCACCATGTCTCGTCGCAGTTTACAACAGCACCCTTGGCCAGAAGCTTCTCCTTCAGGATTGGAAGCACCTTATTCAGATACTCTGATCCTTTAACAAACCAGTTGTATACGGTATTGCGGCTGACGTTCATCTTATTGTTAAGCAAGCGCACCATCTCGCGGTAAACCGGAGTGTTCATGTGGTACTTGTTGAATACAAGATTGGCAAGCAGCGAGCATGAGGCGTGAGTGCCTGGGATGCGGTCAATCTCTGCTGATTCCTCTGCTTTGGGGAAGTAACCCTTGCGCATAATACCGTCTTTATCCTTGTAGATAATCATCTCGTAATCGTGCTGTACAATATAGGATACCTGCTCGTAAGTAGACTCGTAAACACTTTTGATAATTGTAGCTCCTTCGGGGAGAAGATTAACATCCGACTCGTGTACGATGCGGTTATCAGCATTCATCGTCTGGTATTTCAGGCCTATGCGGTTCTCGTAACTCTTCTTAGTCTGCTCTGCTGACTCCGGATCAGCGTCTGAAGATGATGTATCTGTCTGTGAAGTAGAGCTCAAAACCGCACCATTCGTACCATCGAAGTCGTCCTTATCTTTCTCTCTGTCCTGTACAGGTGCAGCCTTCTTCTTGGTGCCCTTCTGACTGGTAGAGCCAAAGCGGACTTTGTTACCCACTGATATCTGCGAGAGCAGGTCGTTAACCTTCTGCTGAAGAGTCTTGTTCTGAGTGGTGAGGTCAGCCACCTGATTGGTCAGTCTGTCGATAGACTTCAGCAGGTTTGTCTGAGTCTTCACATCCTGCTTATGGGTATCCCTCAGGTCCTTCACCATATCCTTCAGCTCCTGGTTCTCCTGAGCCCTCTCATCCTCGCGTTTAACAAGGAAGTGTATCATTGATATCAGCTGGTCTTTTTCCATAGAAGCGTATGGATCTTCCGCAGAGATTGGCTCCGTTCCCATCCCCTGCAGACGTTGCATCATCAGCACTCGCTTCAATAATTCGTCCTTCTCCATACCTTCTAATTACTCTACAAAGGTACAAAAAATTTTCGAGATATGCAAGCTTTTTAGTCATTTAATTTGCTGATTATCAACGTTTTACACAAAGTTTAACACTTTATTTTTACAGGTATTCTATTTAATTGTAAGTTGCTTAATCACAGGTGATTCGAGCACTGCCACCAGATCTTTCCAGTCGATGGAATAGACAGGTTTGTCCTCTACAAACTTCAGTTTCATAAACGTGTATCCGTTGGCAAAAGTCTTCTGGTGTACATAATAGGCATTCTCCTCAAAATTCACCATCTTAACCGTTCTCTGGTTCTTCGACATGAAGATAAATACGTCACCATTGCTGGTGTTGAGATGATGCTTGTGTTTTACGATTTCAAGCAGCCTGTGAGCGCCACAGCGCATATCATTGATATCGGGTACGAAATAGAATTTCTTTAATCCGGAAATGGTCAGCATACCACCTCCAATCTCTCAATCAGATGCTTGAGTTCGGTGAAACTTATTCCCGTCTTCACAATCTTCATCCCGTCGGGGAATTTGATGCTGATGGAGATCTTCTTGTTGATGTTGGCCACCCGGTCTGCAGGATACTTAAAGGGATGCCTCACGGGATCGTGCACCTTACTCTCCTCACTCACCTTTGCTGCTTCTGACTGAATCTCAGCCTCTTCTTCAGCGGGCATCCCAGTCACTGCTATCGGATAAACCTTCTTATGCGTCTTCCTGTACCATTTGTCGAAAGTTGGGAAATCAACCCCGTGCTTTGTGCAGAATTCCTCTATCGAGATATTCTTCGGGAGGCCCTCAGCCTGGTACAAAAACCAAAGGCTCTCAAAATCTTTACTACTGTATACCATTTGTCTCATTCTTAAAACGAGCCCAAAGGTATCATTTTCCCATTTCATGCACAATACGTCAAAATTGACAGTTTAC
>NZ_KK211048.1:1960-4801 GCF_000619985.1 Prevotella sp. P6B4 | reverse complement strand
TAATTGGTTCCATCAAGCGAGTACTGCATTGTTCCCGTTGTCGTACTACCAGCAGTTATCAGATCCTGAGCAGCACCATTATATACCAAGTTGCTCTTACCAGCAGGAGGCGTTAGACTGCCATCAGCAGAAGATATGGCAAACGTTGTGCTGCCACTGACTGCATAGTTTCCACCATCCACATCGGTAATCGTAACAGTTGCTGTGCCAACATTGATATTATTGGTATAGCTTACAGAATATTCAGACGCAGGGATAGTTGTTTCGCCATCCTTAACTGTTACAGTCGGCTCCTTCGCAGTACCGTCATAGGTATAGTTGATCTGGCTCAATGTAATCGTAGGAGTATCTACCGTCTTTGCTGCAATGATCACAGTGAAGGGCAGGCCAGCAACGTCATAATGGTTAGCATCACCATTTACTCGATAGTAAATGGTATAGCTACCAGCATTGGTGCCCTGAGGAATCTGCGTACTGTAATTGGTTCCATCAAGCGAGTACAGCATCGTACCTGTAGTCGTTCTACCAGCTGTAATCAAGTCCTGAGCAGTACCTGTATAAACCAGGTCGCTCTTGCCTGTAGGAGGTGCCATGTTACTAATCGCATATGAAATGGCAAACGTTGTACTACCACTGACTGCATAGTTGCCACCTTCCTTATCTGTGATAGTCACAGTTGCAGTACCAGCATTAGTATTATTAGTATAGCTTACAGAATATTCAGACGCAGGGATAGTTGTTTCGCCATCCTTTACAGTTACTGTTGGCTCCTTGACTGTACCATCGTAGGTATAGCTTGTCTGGCTTAAGGTGATTGTTGGAGTATCAACCATCTTTGCTGCAATGATTACAGTAAAGTGCTGAGCAGCTATGTCATTATGATTAGCATCACCTTTTACCTTATAGTAAACAATGTAGCTACCAGCATTGATGCCTTGAGGAATCGTTGTCGAATAGGTTGTTCCATCAAGAGAATACTGCATCGTACCAGTTGTCGTACTTCCTGCTGTAATCAGATCCTGAGCAGTGCCATTATATACCAAGTCGCTCTTGCCTGCAGGAGGTGTCAAGCTACCATCTGCAGATGAGATGGCAAACGTTGTACTGCCACTAACCGTATAGTTTCCACCTTCCATATCAGTAATAGTTACTGTAGCCGTACCTACGTTGATATTATTCGAATAGCTTACTGAGTATTCTGTTGAAGGAATCGTTGTTCCACCATCTTTAACAGTAACTGCTGGCTCTTTTGCAGTTCCATCATATATGCATCCCTCAGTAGGGATAGCCAACTCTATTGTAGGATTGTTAACTGTTCGCTTAGCAATGGAAAAATCGGCTGTGGTGCTATAAATGCCGAAAGTAACACGAATAGTATAGTTGCCAGTATTTGTAGGTATTGTGGCCCTATAAGTATCATCGGCAGCTCCCTGCACCTTATATTCGTAGACACCCCCTTCATCGTTAGTCCCAGGACTAAATACGGGTGCATTTGCAGTATCACCGTAAGTCCAACCACTGATAGTTATCTGCGTATTTGGGAACTCTGCAGTAACTTGTACATTGATTTTGCCATCATTAGGCATTGTGAATGAATAGACTTTACTTGCCTCATTCACTACAAATACATCTATAAAATCGCCAAGTGTCTCACCTCTTGTGCGGCTCTGAGCAACATCGCTACTTATGGTCTTCTCCACTTTGATAAAACCAACCTTATTGTTTGCATCAGCAGCACCCATACACTTTCCTGAAGCAGGAGTTGCCTTAATATAGACGGTGCTGCCTACAGTAACTGCTGCAAGATTGTTGATGACAGAGTTACAATTCGCATCTGTGTAGAATGAGAGTGAACCACCATTTACGCTTCCCTCTATGATTTTCTGTGTATCAGCCCAAACTGTGGATGTGATGAACAGTGCAACTATGAGTGTGAATATCTTTATTGTCTTTTTCATTTTCATATCTCCTCTACATTACTTTATTACCATCTTCTTTCCATTAAAGATATAGAGTCCTTTACGTGTAGGCTTGCTATCGAGCTTGCGGCCCTGTAGGTCATACCAGGTTCCATCAGTATAATTATCATTTGCTAATTGTCCATTATCAATTGATGTTGCCCCATCCTCGATTCCACCAATACTCAAACTACGAGTAGCAGCAGGGCTACTGAGTGTCAGCATACAGCGATGAGCAGGCAACCCTTCATCGGTATCCACAAGCAGGAACTTGTCACCATAAAGTGCATAGCTCTTTCCTTTCGTGTAATAACCGCCTGTGTTAACGACAGTTTCTGTAGTATTACCATACATTGTCGCACCTGTAACTGTTGTAGTAGCAAGATCTTTGCCGTAATCTACATCTTTAAACTCTGCTTTTATTGGTGCATTAAGACTACCCTCTGTTCGCTGGATAATCACAGGCGTATATGCAGGAATCACATCGCCATCGATGACGTTCAGATTCACCTGGTTATCTGTCATACTACCAATGGTATAAACAGTACAACCCTCTGGTTTTATATATGTTAACTGCCCACACCAACTCATCAATGTGTTCGATGCATTTTCTGCAAACAACGTTACCTTATCCGCACGAATCTTCTCTGCATAGTTACTCCAATTCTCTGCAGTTTCATATCCTGCACCTTCTGGTACGATGATGTATTTCAATGAGGAGCAATAATTAAATACACTTTTGGTGTACAGCATGGTCACCGACTCAGAGCGCAATAATCGCACCCACTTTAATCCGCTACAACCATAAAAGGCACCATCACCAATACTCGTCACGCTGTTTGGAATAGTGACAGAGGTAAGACCTTCACAGCCATTAAAGGCA
>NZ_KK211048.1:0-1665 GCF_000619985.1 Prevotella sp. P6B4 | reverse complement strand
ACCAATACTCGTCACGCTGTTTGGAATAGTGACAGAGGTAAGACCTTCACAGCCATTAAAGGCACTATAACCAATACTCGTCACACTCGTGAAATATGCTAATTCATTAAACGATGTGATAGAAGCATTAAACTTAAAATAAGTTGATAGAGTCGTCACTTTAGCTGCCTCAACCAAGCTGATTTCTCCGTCATGGTCAGTATCCCAATGCTCTACACATATTGTTTTTAAATTGTCATCGGCAAAATAGATATATTTCTCTACAATATTCTTGAAATCCGTCCAATAGTTTGCAGCCTTATATTTTGCCTTACTGCCTGCTGGTACATAAAGCGTTGCATTAGCACTATTTGAGAAAACAAACTGTGTAATAGTGACAGGTAATGGATTCATAATGGTAACAGAGGTAAGACCACTACAATCATTAAAGGCTCTTTCGCCAATACTCGTCACGCTGCCAGGAATAGTAATCGAGGTAAGACGGCTACAACTATCAAAGGCGTAACTGCCAATACTTGTCACACTGTTTGGAATAGTGATGGAGGTAAAACTGCGACAATAGTAAAAGGCGTAATCGCCTATAGTTGTCACGCTGTTTGGAATAGTTATGGAGGTACAATAGCCAATACCTACAAAGGCACCATTACCAATGGTCGTCACGCCGTTAGGAATAGTTGTAATTCTGCATCCCGCTATAAGTCTATTTGTCGCAGTTTCTATAATTGCATTGCAATTATCTCGTGAATCATATTTTGAATTCTCAGATTCCACCTCAATGGAAGTTAGACCGCTACAGGCAGAGAAGGAGTAATTGCCTATAGTCATCACGCTACTTGGAATAGTTATGGATGTAAGACCGCTACAGCCCCAAAAGGCGTAATAACCAATACTCGTCACACTGTTTGGAATAGTTATGGAGGTAAGACTACGACAACCATAGAAGGCTTTTCCTCCAATACTCGTCATGCTGTTTGGAATAGTGACAGAGGTAAGACCTTCACAGCCATTAAAGGCATTGTCAGCTATACTCGTTACACTCGTGAAGTATGCTAATTCATTAAACGATGTGATAGAAGTATTTCCTTTGAAAAACTCAGATAAGGTAGTCACCGCAGCTGCCTCATCCAAATCAATTCCTCCGTCATGGTCAGTATCCCAATGCTCCACACATATTGCTCTTACATTATCATCGGCAAAAAAGACATATTTCTCTACTATCTCCTCAAAATCCTTCCAATAGCTTGCTGCCTTATATTTTGCCTTACTGCCTGCTAGTACATAAAGCGTTGCATTAACACTATTCGAGAAAACAAACTGTGTAATAGCGACAGGCGATGGATTCAAAATGGCAACAGAAGCAAGACCGCTACAGCCATTAAAGGCGTAATCGCCAATACTTGTCACGCTGTTAGGAATAGTGATAGAGGTAAGACTGCTACAATAATAAAAGGCATAATCGCCAATACTCGTCATATTTTGGGGAAAAGTGATAGAAGTAAGACCAGAACAACGAGAGAATATCCCCGACATATCTGATACTTTATCAGCCTTGAATCCACTCAAATCAAGGCTTGTCAGACCGGAACAGCCAGAGAACAAATAACTCATTTTTGTAACATTGTCTGTCTTAAACCCACTTAAGTCAAGACTTGTCAGACCAGAACA
>NZ_JHVE01000038.1:0-5354 GCF_000619985.1 Prevotella sp. P6B4 | reverse complement strand
CAAAGACAAGTCCAGGGAAAGATATAAGATAGAGGCAAAAAATGCAGAGCTGAAGCACGTCTATGGCTACAACAGGGCAGAATCATATGGCCTGTACTCCATGCAAATGCAAGGAGCTATCACCATTTTTGCCGCAAATATCAAGAGAATCCTCAAACTAATCTGAGCAAAGAATATATTTCTCAAAAAAAGCTCTTTAAGAAGCCGTATAAACCTCATCTGGGGGTATTACTGACCACAAACTGAAAATTGAAAAAAGCAGATTGCCAATCCGTATGTAACGGCTATATGCAATCTGCTTTTAATAAAAATCAAGGTTGCCCCCTCAAATGGAGGGCTTTTTCAGTGCCCTCGCCGGTTGGCGGGGTTCTTTTTTTCTATTGCTCTGATATCGGTTCTACGTGTACGGCAATGTGAGTATCCGGCCCGTAGTGCTGCCGCAGTATATCTTCCACCTCCGAGGCCTTATCGTGTGCTTCACAGAGTGTCATCTGCCCATCCATCAGCACATGCAACTCGATGGCATAATGATTTCCCAATCGTCGGGTACGCAACTCATGAGGCTCAGTTACGCCAGGCACCGAGGCAGCCAGCTGCAGTATCTCATCCTCCACGGCATCGGGTAGCGACTGCTCCATCAGGTCGCCGATACCATTGCGCAACAGGTCGATTGCCACTTTTGTGATAAACAGACCCACAATAACCGACGCTATCGGATCGAGTACCGTCCAGCGCTGACCTAAGAAGATAGCCCCACCTATACCAACAGCCGTACCTACCGACGAGAGCGCATCGCTGCGGTGATGCCAGGCATTAGCCTCTACCGCCTGCGAGTTCAACTTACGAGCCTCCCGCATCGAGTAATGATACACCGCCTCCTTCAGCACAATCGACAACAGAGCAGCCCACAGGGCCAACAGGCCCGGCGCCTTAAGTTCTCCCCCTTGTGCCCAGACAATAATCTTAGAAAGTCCGCTATACACAATGCCGATAGCTACTATCAGGAGTGCTATGCCGATAATGGTCATGGCCAGCGTCTCGAACTTTCCGTGTCCGTAGTCGTGCGATTTGTCTTTCGGTTTGCCGCTGATGTGTACAAACAGCAGCACGATGATATCCGTTACAAAGTCCGACAGCGAGTGTACAGCATCGGCCACCATAGCTGCACTGTGGCCCACAATACCAGCCACAAACTTGAAGAGCAGCAGCACCACATTCACGGCACCACCCACCATCGTCACCCGATATATCTCCTTATTTCTATCCATTTGCTGGCAAAGGTAAACAAAAAAAAGCGAATACGCCAAGATTTTCCGCTTTTTTGTTGCGAGAAACAAAAAAGCCCACCTGTTGGTGAGCTTTTTCTGTGGGTGCTGATGGATTCGAACCACCGAAGTCGAAAGACAGCAGATTTACAGTCTGCCCCATTTGGCCACTCTGGAAAACACCCTTGTTTTGAAATCGGGTGCAAAGGTACACATAATTTTTGAGTTGGACAAATTTTTAGGCAGAAAAATTATCCGCATCGTCCAAAACGGGGAATTTTTCACGGAATCGGCGCAGTTCATCCATGTTCAACTCAGCCGTAACCACCTGTTCTGTAGCAGATGTGCACCCGGCAACCGTACGTCCATAAGCATCGATAACCACCGAATCGCCTACATAATTGCATGCCTGATCGCTGCCCACGCGGTTCACACCTACCACAAAGCACTGGTTCTCGATGGCACGTGCTTTCAACAATGTCTGCCATACATCACGACGCTTGTCAGGCCAGTTGGCCACATAGATCATGGCATCGTAGTCGCCACGGTTGCGCGAGAACACAGGGAACCGCAGATCGTAGCACACCTGCAGCAGGAACCTGACGCCCTGCCACGCAACCACCACACGCCTGTCGCCAGCCACATAATCCCGGTTTTCGCCAGCATAGGCAAACAGATGGCGCTTGTCGTAGAAATCGAACGTGCCATCGGGACGGACAAAGTAGAGCCGATTGCGCAGCTGTCCCAGCTCATCCACCATTGCCACACTACCGGCAACAGCCGCATGGAGCCACGCTGCCTGATACTTCATCCATGCCAGAACCTGTTCCGCCTGTTTGCCAGCTTGCGCTGTCGCCCCCTCTGCCATAAACCCGGTAGCAAAGGTTTCTGTCAAGACATAAAGACCGGCCCCTGATGGCTCTCCAAGCAGCTCATCAAGGTGTTTCAGGTTCCATTTCAAGTCATCACAACGGATGGTATGTTGTACAATTGACACTTTCATAACAACACATTACTTTATTATATGTTGCAAAGATATATCATTTTTCTAACATTGGGTACAATTTATCAAGAAACCAGCACTTAATTCGAAGTTTTTTTGTACCTTTGCGGCAAAAATTTACGTTTTTCAATTAATTATTCATTATGAACGACAACAAAGTTATGAACATGGCAGCGGATAATATCCGTATCCTTGCTGCTTCGATGGTTGAAAAGGCAAAGTCGGGTCACCCCGGCGGTGCTATGGGTGGTGCAGATTTCATCAACACCCTGTACAGTGAGTTCCTGGTTTACGATCCCGAGAATCCCGCCTGGGAGGGTCGCGACCGCTTCTTCCTCGATCCAGGTCACATGGCTCCTATGCTCTACAGCCAGTTGGCTCTTATTGGCAAATATACCCTCGAGGATCTGAAGAACCTTCGCCAGTGGGGTTCAGTAACTCCTGGACACCCCGAGCGCGAGATTGAGCGCGGCATCGAGAACACCTCTGGTCCTCTTGGTCAGGGTCACTGTTTCGCAGTAGGTGCTGCTATCGCCGCTAAGTTCCTGAAGGCTCGTCTGGGTAATGTCATGAACCAGACCATCTACGCCTACATCTCTGATGGTGGTGTACAGGAGGAGATTTCACAGGGTGCTGGTCGTATTGCTGGTAACCTGGGACTCGACAACCTCATCATGTTCTACGACGCTAACGATATTCAGCTCTCTACCAAGACCGAGGTGGTTACCTCTGAGGATACCGCCAAGAAGTACGAGGCATGGGGCTGGTTTGTACAGAAAATCGACGGTAACGATGTTGACCAGATTCGCGAGGCCATCAAGAAGGCTCAGGCCGAGAAGGATCGCCCATCACTCATCATCGGTCACTGCGTAATGGGTAAGGGTGCCCGTAAGGCTGACAACAGCTCTTACGAGAGCAACTGCGCTACTCACGGTGCTCCTCTCGGTGGCGATGCTTACATCAACACCATGAAGAACCTGGGTGCCGATCCCGAGAACCCATTCCAGATATTCCCCGAGGTTCAGGAGATGTACGCTAAGCGTGCCGAGGAACTGAAGAAGATTGTAGCAGAGCGCTATGCCGAGAAGGCTGAGTGGGCAAAGGGTCACCCCGAGCAGGCCAAGCAGCTTGAGGAGTGGTTCAGCGGTAAGGCTCCTGTTATCGACTGGAGCAAGGTTGAGCAGAAGGCAGGTGCCGCTACACGTGGTGCCAGTGCTACTGTACTGTCAGCTCTCGCTGAGCAGGTTCCCAACATGATCTGTGCTTCGGCCGACCTTTCTAACTCAGATAAGACCGACGGCTTCCTGAAGAAGACTCACGACCTGGTTCGTGGCGACTTCAGCGGTGCCTTCTTCGAGGCTGGTGTAGCCGAGCTCACCATGGCTTGCTGCTGCATTGGTATGGCTCTGCACGGTGGTGTTATCCCCGCTTGCGGTACCTTCTTTGTATTCTCTGACTACATGAAGCCCGCCGTACGTATGGCTGCCCTCATGGAGCTGCCCGTTAAGTTCATCTGGACTCACGATGCCTTCCGTGTAGGTGAGGATGGTCCTACCCACGAGCCTGTTGAGCAGGAGGCACAGATCCGCCTGATGGAGAAGCTGAAGAACCACCACGGTAAGAACTCTGTATTGGTAGTTCGTCCTGCCGATGCCGAGGAGACCACCGTTTGCTGGCGCATGGCTATGGAGAATGTTGATACCCCAACAGCCCTGATCTTCTCTCGTCAGAATATCGATATGCTGCCCGAGGGCAACGACTACAACCAGGCCACCAAGGGTGCTTACGTTGTAGCTGGTAGCGACGAGAACTTCGACGTTATCCTGCTGGCTTCAGGTTCTGAGGTTTCTACGCTCGAGGCAGGTGCTAAGCTGCTCCGCGAGGACGGTGTAAAGGTTCGCGTGGTTAGCGTTCCTTCTGAGGGTCTGTTCCGCAGCCAGAGCAAGGAGTATCAGCAGAGCGTACTGCCCGCTGGCGTTAAGAAGTTCGGTCTCACCGCTGGTCTGCCCGTAAACCTCGAGGGGCTGGTAGGTGCCGACGGTACAGTATGGGGCTTGGAGAGCTTCGGTTTCTCTGCTCCTTACAAGGTGCTCGACGAGAAGCTCGGCTTCACCGGAGAGAATGTATATCAGCAGGTTAAGAAATTACTTGCTTAATTAATAACAAGGCACGGATTCAGGTCCGTGCCTTTTAAAATTTAAGACTATGGAAGTAAAAAAAGTAGGAGTAGCTTGCGATCATGCAGGCTTCGCTTTAAAGCAGTTTGTGCTCCAGTACCTGGAGGAGAAGGGTTACCCCTTTAAGGACTATGGTACATGGAGCGATGCCAGTGTTGACTATCCTGACTTTGGACACGCACTGGCCGAGGGTATCGAGAGTGGCGAGGTTTATCCCGGTATTGCCATCTGTGGCAGTGGCGAGGGTATCTCCATCACCCTGAACAAGCACCAGCAGGTGCGCGCCGGACTGTGCTGGATTCCTGAGATTGCACATCTCATCCGTCAGCACAACGATGCCAACGTACTGGTAATGCCAGGTCGTTTCATCGACAACAACATGGCTCGTAAGATTATGGACGAGTTCTTCACCGCCAGCTTCGAAGGTGGCCGTCACCAGAAGCGCGTTGATAAGATCGCGATTAAGTCAAAATAAAAGCTCGCTTTCATTTTCGAACGTGAGCGATCTCGACCGAAGGTCAAGATCCCCGTACAGAAAAAACCCTCGGCAATTGCCGAGGGCACTGAAAAAGCCCTCCATTTGAGGGGGCAACCTTGATTTTTATTAAAAGCAGATTGCATATAGCCGTTACATACGGATTGGCAATCTGCTTTTTTCAATTTTCAGTTTGTGGTCAGTAATACCCCCAGATGAGGTTTATACGGCTTCTTAAAGAGCTTTTTTTGAGAAATATATTCTTTGCTCAGATTAGTTTGAGGATTCTCTTGATATTTGCGGCAAAAATGGTGATAGCTCCTTGCATTTGCATGGAGTACAGGCCATATGATTCTGCCCTGTTGTAGCCATAGACGTGCTTCAGCTCTGCATTTTTTGCCTCTATCTTATATCTTTCCCTGGACTTGTCTTTG
>NZ_JHVE01000037.1:0-8905 GCF_000619985.1 Prevotella sp. P6B4 | reverse complement strand
GATGACGCTTCGAGCTTGACCTGACAGAACGAATCGTTCGGTCAGCTTATCGTCGTCATCAATATGGTCACGAATAGCTTTCGGGGTATTTGCATACCCCAATGCTGTGGCTACGTCCTTTGCCACAAACATGATTTGGTTATTAACCTGGCAAGTACGAATCTCGCCGAAAATTTCACTAGTAAATACCTGTATTTCTGTTTTCATAATTCTGAGTTGTTTAAGCGAGAAGAAGTTTCGGATTCCTTGGCCATTTACTCGAGAATATCCTCCTCGGCTCCAACTCATGGGTTATACATTATTTATTAAGCTTTACGATATCCGTGGCAAGGATTTCCTGGAACACTTGCCCTTGATACTCGTGTGTAGAGAAATGAAGCGTGGCTGCCACCACATCGCCTTCGTAGAACCTGCACGCCGAAGGTCTCGCCCTGGCGCACTACTCTTAAGATTTTTGTTTCCATTGTTGTGTATCAATAAGTCAAAGAACACGCAGCCTTCACTCGCCATCGCAACTTGCTTGCGGTGGCAAAGGTACGGCGAATAAAACACAAAAACCCCCTACGCAGGGGGTACGCGTAGGGGGTACTAATTGATACAAGCAGCTGATTATCAGCAAAAAAAAATTAAGTCGTTCTTAGAGTTTCATCCGGGAATGAGCAAAAAAAATCTGCACTTCTAATCGAAGTGCGGAAATAAAACTTGCTTAGACTTGGAAATAACTAACGGACCTTAACACCACGCTTTACTGGAGTTAATAGTCTCGTCATTATTTCATTCCATTTTGTTACTTCGTTTTCTTTATTAGCATAGTAATTTTTTGTATGAATGAAATTGAGCGTTTCCAGATTGCTATATAAGTCAGATACAGAAATGCCTTGGTTACGAATATTATCCTTTATTGCACGTTCAGACTCTTCATCGAATGTAATAAATGTAAGATGACGGGTAGGAGTCGGCGAGGCGCTTGCAGTTTTAAAGAATTCTTTGAAATAACAAAAGTCCATCTCATTAACAGAATGACCAAAGAATATTATTTCTCTTGCTTCCAATAAATGACGAGCTATATGAGTAGCCTGATGCAACTGATTGTATTTATACATAAACGACAACTGCCTGTTTACTTGCTCGCCTGGTTGCAAATCGCATCCCAATACAATATCATCATATCGCAAGCTTCCGTGTACATATGTAAATAATCCCTTACCTATTTCATGATAAGTAGGCATTTCCAAGAACAATTCGGATGTTGTATAATTAAAATAAATATCTATCTTGCTCAGTGGACTAAACTGCAATTGATATTTAAGTTGATATGCCAAACGTTGCTTATCAGCTTTATGCTCTAAATCTTTTGATACGCGCTTCAGATAATTAGTCAAAGCTCTCTTCAAACTATCAAACTCAGAACGTACCATTCTTACCATCTTTTCATCAAGACTTGAATGGTTAACAACGTACTTATGTATTTCTTCCTCGATATCAAACCAATTAGATTCATTTGAAGCTTTTTGAATTTGCAACACCAAAGAATTATCACGTTCCTCCACGAAATACATATCGTTCATCCTACGCGCCAGGTCATGAAATTCCGGGCTACCAGCAAAATCAGAATACTTGGAAGGCAGTCCCAAGTCTACATCGAAACCATTGCCTATGATTAGTGCCAACTCTGCCATACACTATTTCTTTAGTTTATCGATTTCAGCAAATACTTCTTCTATCTTCGCTACAATACGCTTCTGCTCGGCAAGAGGAGGCAATGCTACCACAATTGAATTCATTTTCTCCTGATTCATTTTAGGTTGAGCTGTACCTGTCACATACTCTACAAGAGAAATAGAATTGATATACAAGCACATGTACTTCATCAAATCTTCATTTTGATAGTCTAATACATGCGCATGATTATTAACCCAATATTTACCCTTTGCAATAAAAGCAATTGGTGTACTTCTATTAATCAAATTTGCACCATCTTCGCCAATTAATAGTAGAGGTTTATCAAACAAATATTTGTCCACTTTATCGATAACACCAGATGCACCATAGTAATCATAAGATTTAACCAACTTACTTCTTTGATCAACAGACAATGGAATTCTTTCACTATCCCTATTAATAGTTATCGTCCCAAATCTCACCCACTCCCAGCTATCGGGAATCTCGAATGGGATTTCATCCTCGGAGATGGGTTTCACTGCGAGGTCTTTCTTTTTGAGTTTGCCGGCTTTTACGAGTTGTTCTTTCTCCTGGCGGATTTTTGCGAGGAGCACTGAGGCGGGTTCATCGGTGGGGTCTTGGGGGACGAGGCGGCCTTCGATGGCTTCTTGGAGAACGCTTTTCTTTAAACGGTCTGGCAGTTCGGCATTCAGTTTGTCGAGGGCTTCTTGGGCCTTACCGTATTCCTCAACCTTGGGAAGCAGTTCTTCTATCTTCGCCACAATACGCTTCTGCTCGGCAAGAGGAGGAAGAGGTACTATCGAATCTGCAACTTTATCTGAATTAAGATTCTGAACAACGGCCCCGGCAACTTTATCGCAAAACTGCTTATAAGCATATGCAGATGATAGAATGTAGTACAAATAGGATTGGTCAAATACACCAGCATAAGGTGAAATCATTAACCAGCCGTCATGAATACATCCTTCAATATTTGTTATATATGGTCTTCCAAAACTCATTGAATTTGTCAGGAGGAAATCTCCTGGATGAACCATCCTTGTTTTCTTTAATCCTTCTGGTTTAATTTTCTCCTTACAAGAATTTATATACTTTCCACCTTTGTCAGTATCACCAATTTTAATCCAATTTAATCCATTGGGGGCATCAGTCAAATATTCTTTTATTGGCCGAGGAGAACCACCACGAGCTATTACTGTAATATCCCCCATTCTCACCCACTCCCAGCTATCGGGAATATCGAATGGGATTTCATCCTCGGAGATGGGGTTCACTACGAGGTCTTTCTTTTTGAGTTTGCCGGCTTTTACGAGGCGCTCTTTCTCTGCACGGATGCGCTCCAGCAAGGCGCTTGCTGGCTCATCGGTGGGGTCTTGGGGTACCAAGCGGCCCTGAATAGCCTCTTGGAGTATAGAGTTCTTTAACTGTTGTGCGTTCATGGGCTACTTTTTTCTGTTATTATCTTGCTGCATCAAGAAGAATTGCTTCTGCTGTTCTATCTCGCGACGCAACTCCTCCTTGGTAGGCATATATGTAAGATACTTAGCTGCATAAAGCTGGTCACTACCATTCAAGACAGAGTAGTGAGCCACATCTTCATCAGTATCTGCACAAAGCAATATTCCTATAGTAGGATTGTGTCCTTGGGGGCACATCATCTCGTCGTACATTCTTACATACATATCCATCTGACCCACATCCTGATGGCGCAGCTTGGTGGTCTTTAAATCTACCAAAACAAAGCAACGCAGATTGTAGTTATAGAACACCAAATCGATATAGTAATCTTCCTTTTCTGTATGAATACGCTTCTGACGATCAGCCAGCGTAAAGCCCTTACCCATCTCCATCAAGAAAGGAATCAGATGGTCGATTATGCTTTGCTCCAAATCACTCTCTGTATAGTCTGTATTATTCTTGAATCCTAAGAATTCTGCTACAACAGGATTCTTCAGATACTCCAGCTTGTCCTGCAATGGAGCCGTCAGTTGCTTCATCTCGTCACGAACAGCGTCCTTATTTTGCGACTGGAGTAAGCGATGATAATACTGGCTGCTAACATTACGCTGTAGTGTACGAGTTCCCCACATTTCGCGGGCAGTTTCCTGCTCATACCAGTCGCGAGCCTCCTTGCTGTTCTCTTGAAGGATGATACGATAGTGAGTCCACGTAAGTTTTATTGTAGATTTTGCACGCAGTGCGTGGAAAATGTTTTCTGATTTTGCACTCAGTGCGTGCAAAATTGTCTGAGCATTTACTGAGTCACCTTTCTCATTCAAGAAGAACCCGTTATATGTCGCGTAGAAATCAACATAGTTATACAAATTCCTCCAAGTAAAGCCCTCACCATATTTTGCTGTCAGTTCCTTTGCTAAATCCTTTACTACTTGCTGACCATATTCAGCACGCTTTTCTTTCAACACCTCATGCTGAATGCGCATGCCCAACAGCCAGTTACGCTTAATCAATGTTTCGTTTACTTGACGATAGGCAGTGGCCTGTGCCTGATCAATAATGGTGCAAGCATCCTGTATCAGAGATTGTTGCGCAGGCTGCGCGACAATTTGATCGTTCTTCTTTATCTCGTTCATAATCGTATTCCTTAATTAATTTCAATCCCCAACATCTGCTGGATTTCGTTCAGCGTCTGGTCGATTTTGGCATCGAGGGCGGTGCGCTTCTCGTGATACTGCTTCAGAAGTTCTTCGGGGCGCAGCACTTCTTCCTCTTCCTTAGGGAACTTACATTGGTCGAAGTTCAAACCAAGCTCCATCAGCTGCTGGGCTGTGAAACAACGTGACTTCTCGTCGCCATTCTCGGCATCAACAATTTCTACTCGGTTGTTCCACCACTCCTGCATGGGGCGGCAATGATCCACCAGCATAGGCTTGGTCTTAGAGAAGTGCTTGTAGCCCTCGGGCATGTCCATGCGATAGAACCAGGTTTGGTTGGTTGAGAAACCCTCGGCAGCGCCCTCTGCCTTCGCATTGTCGAAGAAAAGGATGTTGGTAGCAATCGAGGTATATGGTGCAAAGATACTGCCTGGCAGTCGGATGATAGTGTGCAGATTAAACTCACGAAGCAACTTTTCCTTGATAGCCAACTTGGCATTGTCGGCACCAAACAGGAATCCGTCAGGCAGGATGACAGCAGCGCGACCATTCTTAGCCAAACGGTACTGAATAACCACCATAAACAAATCGGCTGTTTCGCTCGATGCCAGGTCGCTGGGGAAGTGGCGCTTTACATCGTTTTTCTCGTTTCCACCATAAGGGGGATTCATCAGGATAACGTCGAACTTATCGTCGTCGGTATAGTTAAGCACATCCTTGGTGAGCGAGTTGCCGTGATACACCTGTGGCGAGTCGATATCGTGCAGCAGCATGTTGGTAACACACAGCATGTAAGGGAACTGCTTTTTTTCGATACCATAGATTGACTGGGCATACTGCTCGCGATCCTCGGCAGTAACCACTTTCTTATCGAGGGCTTTGAGCCATGAGGTAAGGAAACCACCTGTACCACAAGCAAAGTCGGCCACGCGCTCGCCCACCTTGGGCTGGATAATCGCTGCCATGAAATCGGTGAGGGCACGAGGGGTGTAGAACTCACCAGCCGAACCGGCACTCTGCATCTCTTTCAGGATAGTTTCGTAGATCTCGCCAAAGGCATGACTCTCCTCGTAGCTGCTCAAATCCAAGCCATCAATCACATTGATAACCTGGCGCAGCAGCACGCCATCCTTCATATACTGGTTAGCATCCTGAAAGGTGGCACGCACAATGGCACTACGCATAGGGGTATCGGGGGTAACCTCGAGCTCCTTCAGCGTGGGGAAAAGCGTGTTGTTTACAAAATCCAACAGCTTGTCGGCAGTCATCGCCTCGCCTGTACCATCGTCCTTGGCCCAGTTACGCCAGCGGCAGGCCTCGGGTATAAATGATGTGTAGTTATCTTCGTTAAATTCCCAGTCGTTTTCTTTTTCGTCGTAAACCTTTAGAAAGAGCATCCATGCTATCTGTTCAATACGCTGAGCATCGCCATTGATACCGGCATCGTTGCGCATGATATTACGGATGTTCTTTACAAAATTTGTAATTGCCATATTTTAGTTTATGCTATATCGTTATAAATAAATGATTCAAGTTCTTTTACTGCAGCAAAATACTGCTGATTACCACCAAACAGTTTTGCGATGCTGGCGGGCGATCCCATCTGACGGAAGGGGTCGAGTGTGAGCACCTTACGATTCTCTAACTGACTGATGCCCTCGTTCATATACTTATCGAGCAAGGCATCGAGCACCTTCTGCGCTTCGGGTCCGTATTTGTGGAACACGTCGCGTTTCCTTACGTTATCGGCGCGCTCTTTACGGGTAAGCGGCTTGCGACCATAGGCGATGTGGCAGATGAAATCGAAATCATCAACATCGTCCATGCCCTGATCGTGTTTTAGCGCCTGCAGGTCGATACCGTTTTCACGTAGCAGCTCGGCTATCTGACTTTTATGTTCGGCCTCGTTCCAGCGACGTACAAAATCGCTGAGTGTGGCGTAGGTATCATTGATATTCTTTTTGGTGTAGTCGGTAATACTCTCGGTACGCAGCAGCTTGCCGTCGGTATCATATACCGATACTACCTTATTGATGATACGTACCTGACAACCATCTCTATCAACAATGGGGCGCTCCTCGTGTGCCTGAGGTACATCGCCATCAGGTTTATCCTTGGGTTGGCGTTCGGGGTGCGGCGTATCCTTGATGTAACCCTTATCCACTTCGAGTGGACCATCCCAATCGGGATCGGCAAACAAACGGGTAATGTTACGGAAATCCATAATGGTAAAATGGGTTTTACCCTCTTTCTCACGGATTCGGGTGCCGCGACCAACTATCTGTTTAAACTCGGTCATAGAGTTGATGCGTTGGTCGAGGGCTATCAGCTTAACCATCTTACAATCCACACCGGTTGAGAGCAGTTTGCTGGTGGTTGCTATCACAGGTGTTTTAGAAGCTACGGAAATAAAGTAGTCGAGTTTAGACTGTCCATATTCATCGCTACCGGTGATGCGTACCACGTAATCAGGGTATTTCCGGCACATCTCCGAGTTCTCGTTAACCAAGGCTACACGCATGCGTTCAGCATGTTCCTCGTCGGCACAAAACACAATGGTTTTTGCCATCGGGTCGGTACACTTCAGGTAGTTGCTCACCTCGTGGGCCACCTCGCGTATTCGGTCCTCAATCACAATATTGTAATCGTAATCGGTATTATTGTAGATACGATCCTCAATCAGATTTCCGTTTACATCGCGCTGACCTTTGGTTGGTCGCCATTCGTCGCCGATATTAGTGGTGATATTGATAACATTGAAAGGAGCCAGGAAACCATCGTCGATACCTTCTTTCAGGCTGTACGAATACAGCGGTTCGCCAAAATAGGTGATATTTGATTGGTAGCGTGTTTCCTTAGGTGTGGCAGTCATACCAAGCTGGATGGCACCTGTAAAGTACTCCAGTATTTCGCGCCAGTTGCTATCATCTTTGGCACTACCACGATGGCACTCATCCACAATTACCATATCAAAGAACTCGGGCTTAAACAGCTCTTCGTAGTTTTTGTTTCCCTCCTTGCCTATCAGCTGCTGATAAAGGGCAAAGTACACCTCGTGGGCTGTGTCAGGATTTTGCTTATCCTGCTGGTAGCTCACTTTATGGATGGTGTTGTTGAGTGGCTTAAAGTCCTGTTCGATAGATTGATCTACCAACACATTGCGGTCGGCCAGATAAAGCACTTTCTTAACCAACCCAGCCTTTAACAGGCGATACACTATCTGGAAAGCGGTATAGGTTTTACCCGTACCAGTTGCCATTACCAGCAGCATACGTTTCTGTCCACGAGCCACAGCATTTACAGTACGATTAACGGCATTACGCTGATAGTAACGGGGCGGATAGATGTCCTGACCCGTACAATAGGGTTGGTTGATAACCTTCAGTTCATCGGCAGTTATACCCCCACCCTTGTTACTCTCATGCATAAAGCGGGCATAGAGTTCATCTTGGGTTGGAAACTCGTCCATCGTCAATGTACGCTCCTTACCTGTCAAGAAGTCATACTCCTGAAATCCGAAACCATTTGAACTGAAAGCAAACGGTACATCCATCATCTCGGCATACTCCTTGGCCTGCTGCATACCATGACTAACAGAATGGTTAGCATCCTTAGCCTCGACGATAGCAATAGGTGTGGCACGGTTATAATAAAGCACATAATCGGCAAACTTAGCCTTACCACGAGCCACCAGATTACCCCTCAGGTTTATCTTACCATCGGTAAGCTTAACCTTAGTTTCCATCGTAATATCAGTTACCGACCAGCCTTTCTGCAGAATAGCCGGGGTGATATATCGTAACTTGATATCCTCTTCGGATAATGAATGTACGTCGTTATTCATAATGTTTATATATCTGTCGGCAAAGATACCACATTTTCTTGTAAATACCAAATCATTTAAGGTAAAAAATGGAACTAAAAATACACGACTAAAGACGGTAAAGGAAAAAGCGGGCGTTGATTCAGATGTACAGTGTTACAGTGTGACAGTTAGAAATACAAGTAGTCAATGGTTAGAAAATATATCTATATTATTATATATATAAATATATATAATAATATAGCAGTATTAATGATACTGCGGGAGACGAGATTTTTAACTGTCACACTGTATTATTGTGCAAATCATTCGTGAACCGCAATGCCCATGTTGTATCTTTGCAACGTCAATTTGAGAGAAGAAATTGCGCGCCCACGAGAAAAATTTTACGGGCCCACGGGGGAGGCGGATTTTTACATCGAAATGCGACGAAAAGTGAGAATAAAAAATTGAATGTTAAACGTTAAAAATTTAAGATTATGGCACTGAAAGTAAAAGCTAAGGAACAGTTTCAAAACATCGGCAAGTATGCTGGTAAGTATCGTTACGTGATGATGCCGGAGCTCTACACGGCTCTGACTCAGGACAAAGTGATTAAGGAAGCAGCTCTGCGCAGCGGCGTGAGCAAGGGTGTGATGCAGGCATGCTGGGATGCAGCCGGCGAAGTAATCAAGGCGTGGGCCACCGAAGGTCACTCGGTAGCACTGCCAGGTCTGGGAACCATGCGATTCGGACTGCGCGCCAAGAGCGTGGAGAAGGTCGAGGAGGTGAAGGCCGGACTGATTTC
>NZ_JHVE01000036.1:0-10067 GCF_000619985.1 Prevotella sp. P6B4 | reverse complement strand
GCAGATTGCCAATCCGTATGTAACGGCTATATGCAATCTGCTTTTAATAAAAATCAAGGTTGCCCCCTCAAATGGAGGGCTTTTTCAGTGCCCTCCCTGTTTGGGCGAGGCTTTTTTTTATGTGTATTTATTTGTTCTTCAAGAGGTCGCGTATCTCGGCCAGCAGCTCTTCCTGCGTGGGTCCCTTAGGTGCTTCGGGCTCAGGAGCAGGCTCTTCCTTCTTGCGGTTCAGCTTGTTGATACCCTTCAGCATCAGGAAGATACAGAAGGCCACGATCAGGAAGTCGATCACGTTCTGTATAAACTGTCCGTAGGTGATGTTAGCCTCGCCGATGGTGGCTTTGAGGCCAGTGAAGTCGATACCACCCGTTACGATGCCGATAAGAGGCATGAGCACATCGTTAACCAGCGAGGTGACGATTTTACCAAACGCGCCGCCGATGATCACACCGACTGCCATGTCCATCACATTGCCCTTCACGGCAAACTCTTTGAATTCTTTAATAAATCCCATAAGCTTTTACGTTTTAAAGTTTAATATGTTAATGTTCCAAGTTCAAAGTTCCAAGTTCAAAGTTCAATGTTAGAATTGTAATCTGTATTTTGCAATCATTGGTTTTCGACCGTTGATTTTAATACTTTTCACTTTTGGCTTTTTACTTTTTACTTTATTTTTTAGTGATTGATGGTGCAAATATAGGAATAATTTTGTAACTTTGCATCCGAAATCAGAAAAAATTTCATTTTTTAGATAAAAAAGTTAGTAATAATATAGGTATAACCCATTTAAATAATTTAGTAAAATGACAAAAGTAGCAATTAACGGTTTTGGCCGTATTGGTCGTCTCGCATTCCGTCAGATGTTCGAGGCTGAAGGTTATGAAGTAGTAGCAATCAACGACTTGACAAGTCCTAAGATGCTGGCTCACCTGCTGAAGTACGATACCGCTCAGGGTGGTTTCTGCGGCAAGTTCGGTGAGAACAAGCACACTGTAGAGGCTGGTGAGGACTTCATCGTAGTTGATGGTAAGAAGATCACTATCTATGCTATTCCTAACGCTGCTGAGCTCCCTTGGGGTAAGCTGGATGTAGACGTTGTTCTGGAGTGCACAGGTTTCTACACATCTAAGGAGAAGGCTTCTGCTCACCTGACTGCTGGTGCTAAGAAGGTTGTTATCTCAGCTCCTGCTGGTAACGATCTGCCTACTATCGTTTACAATGTAAACCACAAGACTCTGACTCCTGCTGACACTGTTATCAGCGCTGCTTCTTGTACCACAAACTGCTTGGCTCCTATGACCAAGGCTCTGAACGACCTGGCTCCAATCCAGAGCGGTATCATGACAACTGTTCACGCTTACACAGGTGACCAGATGATCCTCGACGGTCCTCAGCGCAAGGGTGATGTTCAGCGTGCTCGTGCTGGTGCTCAGAACATCGTTCCTAACTCAACTGGTGCTGCTAAGGCTATCGGTCTCGTAATTCCTGAGCTGAACGGTAAGCTGATCGGTGCTGCTCAGCGCGTTCCAACTCCAACAGGTTCTACCACTATCCTGCACGCTGTTGTTAAGGGTGATGTAACTGTTGAGAGCATCAACGCTGCCATGAAGGCTGCTCAGAACGAGTCATTCGGTTACACTGAGGAGAAGCTCGTTTCAAGCGATATCATCGGTATGAAGTTCGGTTCACTCTTCGACGCTAACCAGACCATGGTAAGCAAGATGGAGGATGGTAACTCACTCGTACAGGTTGTTTCTTGGTACGACAATGAGAACTCTTACACTTCTCAGATGGTTCGTACTATCAAGTACCTCGCTGAGCTGAAATAATATTGCTCCAAGCATATAATTTCAAGCCACTCGATTTTCTTCGGGTGGCTTTTTTTTAACCATCGTGGCGAGGCCGATCCAAACGACGACCTGACCATGCTCTGTCTGCGTGTAAGCTGATTGTTCACACACTCTTTTTTTCTCAGGATAACAGAATAGGGGCTCGTTTCTATACGAACCCCTATTTCCCTTTTTTGATGTACGTCGCTCTAATACCCCATACACGAGGTAGCTCCCAGTGCTGTTACGATTGCTGTTGCGATAGATGCTATTTTTTGGGGGGAAGATGGGGAAGATATATATATAGGAATATGCGAAAGAAATACCTAAATCTCTCAATCGTCAATGCAAGTGATTTAGGTATTTAATTTTAATATTATATAGAAAACATCTTCCCCATCTTCCCCCTATGGTATGACACTAACGGTGCTGTAGTATAACACTAACAGCCCTTTAGTATCATACTAACGCCCCTATAGTATAACACTATCAGCTCTTATACTATAGGATGGTCGAATCATCATCAACGGCGACGTCTGGCTGCACTTTGCGGTGCGACCTAAGGATAATCGTAGAAAGGTGAGGCTTATACAAGCGTAGTAAAACAAGCCATCATGGCTTGTAGGCGGCCAGCTTGTCGAGGCAATACTGGCGGAAGTCGGTCCAATGGTAGTAGGGGGCACAGTCTGTCTTGATGGGCAGCGTGGCCTCTACTTCGTTGAGCAGCACCTTGAAGAGCACGTCCTTGTCCTTGGGACTGCTGCGGTAGAAGATGAACTGCAGGTTGCAGCCCATGGGGAAGATACTACTGCTCCACCAGCCGCGTGCCTCGAGGTCGTCGAGATTGTCGGTCGCGAGGTCGTAGCCGTTAACACCTATCAGGCATACCAGTGGCAGCAGCACCGTTTCGTGGCCGAAACGCAGCTGGGCACCGGGATCGGGCAGCTTGATGCAGCTGTCGGCATCAGCTATCATCTGGCGCAACAGGTGGCGCTGCGTGTAGGGCTGGCGGCCGCCGTTGAGCTTACAGGCACCATGCTGGATATACCACAGCACATTGTCGATCTGCCACATGCGGTAGATATCGTCGGTATTAAACAGGCTGATCAGGTTGGTGTTGCGGTTATAGTTGGTGTTGAGCTGAAACAGGCTCATCTTCATCAGGTAATAGTTGAAGTACTCTTCATCGACAAACTCCTTGACGATGTCGGGGTTCTTGAAGATGAGCTCCATCAAGCGGGTGTTGCCCATGCGGGTGGCGATATAGGCATTGTAGGCCTTCTGCGCCTCGGGGGTCATATAGTTGCTGCGCAGCTTGCGGTCTTGGTAGTTCATGTACCACTGGGTGCGCTGCGATGCCTGCATGCTGACCTTTAGCTTGGGGCACACCTGCAGCATCTCCATGCATGCCGAGCCCATGGACTCGATACAACGGGGCACAACGGTGCTGATGGCTGTGACGTGGGCGCCTGGACGGAACACCTCGGGAAAACGTTGTGCCATGCGGCGGCCGATGTCCTGCATCTGTCGCTTGCCATAGCCGGTAAGCTCGCCCCAGCGGTCCTCGGTGTCGCGCATGATCGAGTTCATCTCGTGGAGCACGCGGCGGCCTTCGACAGTGAGCTCGTCGAGGCTGTCGGCATGTAGCATCATGATGTAGGGCGTGTCGTAGCCGTTGCGGTTGCTGATATAGCGCGAGCCGTGGCGACCGTAATGGGATATGTAGAAGGGCTTCTTGCCAGCGGGGGCTGGTGTGAGCGTGGTCTGGATAGAGTCGGGGTAGGTGTCGTAGTTGCACGAGGCATACGATGGGCGCTGCCTGATGATTTCTTTCACCGACTGTGCAGGGGCTGTCAGCAGTGAACAATACAGGGCGAACAGGATGGTTATCAGGTGTCTCATCTTCCTCGGGTCTTAAAGTTAAACCTACGGTTCTCGTAGCGATACAGCTTGCGCAGATAGTAGCGCTTCACGTCCTGCCAGTGGTAGTAGGGGGCGCAGTCGGTTTCAATGGGCAGCGTGGCCTCCTGGCCGTTGAGCAGCACCTTGACCAGCACATCGGGGTCGTCGTGATCGGCGCGGTAGTGTATCATCTCGATGGTGCCGCCTAAGGGGGCGATGCGGTAGTTGACCCAGCCGTAGGCCTCGAGCGAGTCGAGATTCTCGGTGTGCAGGTTACAGCCGTTGAGGTCCATCAGGCAGGCCAGACTCATCACCACATTGGCATGGGTGTAGCGCAGGTGCATGAGTGGGGTGTAGCGTTTCAGCACGCTGTCGCCCATGTGTATCATATTGCGGAGCACGGAACGCTGCAGATAGGGCTGATAGCCGCCGTTGAGCGTGCAGCCGCCATAGTTGATATAGTGCCAGGCGTTCTGCTTGCGCCAGTGCTGGTGTATCTCTTCAGGAGTGAAGATGTCCCACAGGGTCATGGTGCCTGCCAGCTCGCTGTTCTGCACATTGCCTGCCAGGAGGAACAGCTGGCGGCTGAGTTTGGCGGCATCTATATGGTTCAGCACGTAGCTCTGATCGTTGAAGAGCGACGTCATGAGGCGGCCGTCGTTCGAATTCAGGGTGTAGAAGCGGTCGTAGTTTATGCGGGTGAGCGAATCGACGCGCTGTGCTATCAGCTCCTTGTCGGTGGGATTCATAAACCGCACCTCCTGCATCGAGGCTTTGCTGCGCGCTACGATGGGCTGCTTCATGGCCGAGAGCTGCAGCAAGCCCTCCTCCATGGTCATGATGCAACGGTTCTCAACGATGCTCCGCACGCTGAAGTAGCCTTGGGGAATGAAGATGTCGGGGAACCGCTGGACCATCTGTTTCACCAGGTCGCGACTCTGCTGGGCGCCGCGGGCCGTAAGCTCGCCGCTACGGTGGTAGGCATCGGCTTTCAGCAGAGCTATCCTGCGCAGCACATCCTGTCCCAGCTTGGTGAGCTTGCCTAAACTGTCGGCCTTGGCCAGCGTGGCGTAGGTGTCGGTGTAATACTCGTTCTTGTCGAGATAGTACGAGCCCGGACAACCATAGTGGTTGATGTAGAAGGGCTTCTTACCGCCTGGGGCGGGGGTGTCCTTCGGCATCTTGCCTGCCTGACGGGCATAGAACATGCCTGCTGCACGGTTCACATCTTCCTGCAGTTCCTTGACTACCGACTGCGCCTGTGCGCTACCTGTAGCCATCGTTAACAATGCGATGATGATGAGTTTAGGCTTCATCCTGATGAATCGGTTTGATTTTTGCTTGCAAAAATACGTTTTTTTCGTGAAACAACCAAATTTTTTATTAACTTTGCGCCCGTTATGGAAAAGAAAAAAGTATATCATGACTTGTTCGTAGATTTCGACGATACGCTATACGATACTCATGGCAATGCCGTGATAGCTCTCGGCGAGACGTTTGAGGCTTTTGGATTGGGGCGCTTCTTCAGCGACCCGCAATTGTTTTACGATACCTACTGGGAGGCGAATATCGACCTGTGGAGCCGCTACTCGAAGGGGGAGATTACGCGCGACTATCTGATAGTGGAGCGATTCCGCCGACCGCTGAGTGTGGGGCTGGGACTGGAGGTGACAGAGCAGTTGTGCCTGGAGATGAGCGACCGTTTTCTCGACTTCTGCAGCTCGAAGCCAGGCACCGTTGAGGGCGCACACCGCCTGATGGACTATCTGCGACAGCAGGGCTACCGCATGCATATGACCAGCAACGGATTCCACGAGGTGCAGTATAAAAAACTGGCTGCCTGCGGACTGCGCGACTATTTTGATACCATTGTGCTGAGCGAGGATGCGGGTGCCAACAAGCCCTCGCAGGCGTTCTTCGATTACGCCTTCGCACAGACGGGCGCCAAGCCCGAGACCACGCTGATGATAGGCGACAATATGGCTACCGACATACAGGGTGCCATGGCGGCTGGCATCGACACGCTGCTCTTCAACCGTTGGCAGTACGACATAAAAAGTGGGAACCCGCAGGCCCCCACTTATCTGGTTTCCAGTCTGCTTGACATCAAGCAGATACTCTAATCATGCTTATTTAGCGTAAGCTACCGAACGGGTCTCACGGATCACCGTGATCTTCACCTGACCAGGATAGGTCATCTCGTTCTGAATCTTGGTAGCGATATCGGTGCTGAGAGCCTCGCTCTCGGCATCGTTCATCTTATCGGCACCTACAATCACACGGAGCTCGCGACCTGCCTGGATGGCGTAGGTCTTGGTAACGCCGGGATAGCTCATGGCGATGGCCTCAAGGTCGTTCAGACGCTTGATGTAGGCCTCTACAATCTCGCGGCGGGCACCTGGACGGGCGCCTGAGATGGCGTCGCACACCTGTACGATAGGAGCCAGCAGGGTCTGCATCTCTATCTCGTCGTGGTGAGCACCGATGGCATTGCAGATATCGGGTTTCTCCTTGTACTTCTCGGCAATCTTGGCACCGTAGATAGCGTGTGGCAACTCGCTCTCCTCATCGGGCACCTTACCAATATCGTGCAGCAGTCCGGCACGCTTGGCCTTCTTGGGGTTCAAGCCCAGCTCGCTGGCCATAACGGCACAGAGGTTGGCTGTTTCGCGGGCATGCTGCAGCAGGTTCTGTCCGTATGAAGAGCGGTACTTCATCTTACCGATGATGCGGATGAGCTCGGGGTGCAGACCGTGTACACCCAGGTCGATAGCAGTGCGCTTACCTGTCTCGATGATCTCGTTGTCGAGCTGCTTCTTCACCTTGGCTACCACTTCCTCGATACGGGCTGGGTGGATACGACCATCGCTTACCAGCTGGTGGAGTGCCAGGCGGCAAACCTCACGGCGTACGGGATCGAAACCTGAGATAACGATAGCCTCGGGGGTATCATCAACTACGATTTCAACACCTGCAGCGGCCTCAAGAGCGCGGATGTTACGACCCTCGCGGCCGATGATGCGACCCTTTACCTCGTCGTTCTCAATGTGGAACACGCTCACAGAGTTTTCGATAGCGGTCTCTGTAGCTACGCGCTGGATGGTCTGGATGACTATCTTCTTGGCCTGGGCATTGGCGTTGAGCTTAGCCTCGTCCATAATCTCGTTGATGTAGCTGGCAGCGGCAGTCTTAGCCTCGTCCTTCATCGACTCTACCAGGCGGTTCTTAGCTTCTTCGGCGCTCAGACCTGATACTTCCTCAAGCTTCTCGCGCTCCTTGAGCTGCATCTTCTCGAGCTCCTCGGCCTTGACAGAGAGCAGTTTCTTCTCATTGTCGATGCGCTGCTGCATGTTGTCGAGCTCGTTCTTACGGCGACCCAGTTCTTCCTGGCGCTGGTTGAGCGAAATCTCGCGCTGCTTCAGTTTGTTCTCACTCTGCTGGATGTGCTGGTTGCGCTGCTGCACTTCCTTCTCCAACTCGCTCTTCTTATTGATGAATTTCTCCTTCACCTCGAGCAGTTTCTTCTCTTTGATGACATCGGCCTGCTTGGTGGCTGTGTCAATCATTTCATTGTATTTTCCCTTCAGAACGTAGCGGAAAACAAGATATCCACAGACTCCTCCAAGTGCGAGGGCGCCTGCGGCGATCAGTAGTACAAAAATGATATCCATATAAAATCTATGTTATTAAAAATGATATTCTCACTTAAGTGCCTCCTCTATTTCAGAAGTCAACTTAGTGAGAATAGTATTGTAGGGATCAGTGTCGTTCTTGCCGCGCTCACGCTGGTACATCAAGGCAATGTCGATGAGCGTCATGAGCGCTATCGTATGCTCGCCTTTCTTGCCTTTATAAGCCTGAGAATAGGCGTTATAACGGTCGGTAATGAGCTTGGCTGCCTTACGATAATACTCCTCGTCGGAACGCTTGATGGTTACCTCGATTTCTTCATCGTAAACGTGCAACCTGATATGTAGTCTCTCGCTATTCACTTCTGTCATGGGGCACCTGTTTTATTTTTCTTGTTCGTCGCTTAGAATGGCTATGCACTTGTTGACGTTCTTGATCATCTTTTGAACGCGGGCTTTCGCGCTCTCGAGATCGCCGTCGGTAATCTGCATCATCTTGGCCATCTTCAGCGAATTATAATCATTGTCTGCCTGAGTCAGTTTGGCCTGCAGGGCTTCGATGTCCTGCTTTCCCTGCTCAATCTGCGCAAGCAATGCCTGATTCTCCGCCTTCAGTTCCTTGAAGTGGTAAATCATTTGTCGTACGCGCGTCTCGAACGCCACTATGGTCTCTTCGTTTGCAGTCATGATATAACTATTTGGTGTACAAAGTTATATAATTTATCTCTTAAAGAATAGACTTATCTCTGTCTTTTAAGAAACTTTAATCTTTTCACCCCTTTATTTCTCTTCTGCGGGCTTGGGCTCCTTCTTGGCCAGCATCACCACTTTGTAAACAAAGTCGGTAATCCACTTCTGAGAGAATCCTAAACGGCGGTTGTACTCACGAACGGCTACCACGCTCTTCAGTACTGAGGGGTCGCTGAAGTCGTTCTTGTTGAAAATGTCGTTCACGGTCTTCTCGGTCATGGTGTAGAGAGCCTTCTTCATGAAGCCGGGCAGGCGGAGCTTGAACTTCATCAGGTTGCCTGTAAGCATCATGATGTCCTGAGTAAAGCCTTGGAACTGAAGCAGATAGGTCTGCGCATCCTGTATTTTCTTGCAACGCTTGCGCAGGCTCGCGTCAATCTCCTTGAAGAAATCGTCGTCCATGCCATACATCTCCTTGAGCATCTTTTTACAACGTGTGCGCTCGCCGACACCTAACTTATTATTAACGGTAGCTACCTTGAGTGTGGTCTTAAACACACGCAGGTCGGGCAGGGCGGCCAGGTTGGTAATGCCAAGGTCGGCTGCCATGGCTGCCTGGAAGTAAACGCGGATCAGGGTCATGAAATCCTCCATGCCGCCTACCTTCTGTTCGTCCTTATTTCCAAATAATTTATTCCAAAATCCCATAAAATCTTGTTTTATAATCAAAAATCGTCTGCAAAGGTAATGATTTTTTTGATAATTATGGCAATTCGTGCATAAAAATCCTTATCTTTGCACCAAAATTATAAATAATTGCGAATTATGAAAGGAATTGTTTTGGCAGGCGGTTCAGGCACTCGCCTTTACCCCATCACTAAAGGAATCAGTAAACAATTGATACCTATTTTCGACAAACCGATGATCTATTATCCTATTTCGGCGCTGATGCTGGCTGGCATCCGTGAGATACTGATCATATCAACGCCCCACGATCTGTCAGGATTCAAAAGACTGCTGGGTGACGGATCGGATTATGGCGTGCGTTTTGAGTATGCTGAGCAGCCATCGCCCGACGGACTGGCCCAGGCCTTCATCATCGGCGAGAAGTTTATAGGCGACGATTGCGCTTGTCTGGTTCTGGGCGACAACATCTTCTACGGATCGGGATTCACCGGACTGCTGAAGGAGAGTGTGGAGAATGCCGAGAAGCGCGGACAGGCTACCGTGTTCGGCTATTATGTAAACGATCCTGAGCGCTATGGTGTGGCTGAGTTTGATGCCGAGGGCAACTGCCTGAGCATTGAGGAGAAACCCGCCAACCCCAAGTCGAACTATGCGGTGGTAGGCTTGTATTTCTACCCCAACAGCGTGGTGGATATTGCCAAGCATATCAAACCGTCGGCTCGTGGCGAACTGGAGATTACCACGGTTAATCAGGAATATCTGGCAGCCAAGAAGCTGAAGGTGCAGACCCTGCAGCGCGGCTTTGCATGGCTTGACACTGGTACGCACGACTCGCTGTCGGAGGCTTCGACCTTTATTGAGGTGATTGAGAAGCGTCAGGGACTGAAGGTGGCGTGCTTAGAGGAAATAGCCTTTAAGCGCGGTTGGATCAGTAAAGAAAAGCTGGAAGAAGTGGCTAAGCCGATGGCCAAGAACGAATATGGCAAATATCTGCTGAGTCTCGTGAAATAAGAAAAAAAGAATCCCGCAAGTAATGAGGGCACTGAAAAAGCCCTCCATTTGAGGGGGCAACCTTGATTTTTATTAAAAGCAGATTGCATATAGCCGTTACATACGGATTGGCAATCTGCTTTTTTCAATTTTCAGTTTGTGGTCAGTAATACCCCCAGATGAGGTTTATACGGCTTCTTAAAGAGCTTTTTTTGAGAAATATATTCTTTGCTCAGATTAGTTTGAGGATTCTCTTGATATTTGCGGCAAAAATGGTGATAGCTCCTTGCATTTGCATGGAGTACAGGCCATATGATTCTGCCCTGTTGTAGCCATAGAC
>NZ_JHVE01000035.1:0-12226 GCF_000619985.1 Prevotella sp. P6B4 | reverse complement strand
AATGGTTCCGTAGCTCAACTGAATAGAGCATCTGACTACGGATCAGAAGGTTGTGGGTTTGAATCCCGCCGGAATCACAACAAATGGTAAAGGTGATAGACTCGAAAGAGGCTGTCACCTTTGTTTTTTAGGCAAAAGGCAGCGACTTAACCGTTCGGATTTCGTCCTGCATGCGCCAGATAGATAGGATGATTCGGTTTGATATGAAGTCGAAAGCGTAGTAGCCACCGCCAATGCATTGGTCGCCCGGTTACAGCAAGTCCTTATGCTGTTCAACCATTCCCAGACGGAAAACACCGTCCATTGTGATGATGAATTTGGGTAGTAGCATACTTTTAATCTGTTACCACTTCATTGAAATGCTCCTTGCCCCAAGCTATCAGAGCCGTAAGTGCTGGCATCAGCGATTTGCCTGTCTCTGTCAGGGAATACTCCACTCGGGGTGGAACCTCCGGATAGACCTTACGATGAACGAGATGGCTCTGCTCCAGATTCTTCAGGGTCTGCGAAAGCATCTTCTGAGAGCAGTCCGTCATCAGTCGGCGGATCTCATTAAAGCGCAATACACCAGTCTCGTTGGTGTGGAGCATATAGAGTACCAACATTGACCACTTGTCGCCGAAACGACTCACTACTTGCCTGATAGGACAGGCTAAATACTCTGCTTTGATATCTGCCATAACTATAGATTTTGTCGCAAGGATAGTGCAAACCGAATGCAATCGAGCTTGCTCGAATTGCTGAGGTGCAGCCTGTCCTCGCCGTGTTTACACGGCAAAGGTAACAAATAGTTACTGAATTACCAAATTATACTTAGTTAATCTAAGTTAACGCTACATTCACGGGAGTCCGATAACATCCTAATTCCTACTTTTTGGTAACTATGTCACCTAAAAGTGCCTTCTTGTGGGAATGAAAAACTTGCCGTACCTTTGCGCCCAGTTAAGAACTGGTCGCGATGATGCTCACGCTCGGCAGAGCTCAAACGAGTTTGGCTCTGCTCTCGCTTAATCGCATCATTGTCAGCGTCAAAACGAACAAATAACATTTTAAACGAATAAGAATTATGAAACAGATTGAGACAATTAAGAGTGGTAAGAATTATAGCGCAGTAAGCGTAGGTAAGATGAGTGAGATTATCGAGCACGTGCTTCCGATGGGCCCCAATGTAACCATTCAAGGTAAGGTGTTCGCAGGTCAGGCCGTAGGTGCTACAGGCAGCGAACTGAGTTTCCAGACACTCGTTCCTGGTCAGGACAGCGGTTTCCTGCACACCCACAAGACTCACGAGGAACTTTACATTATCCTGAAGGGCGAAGGCCAGTATCAGGTGGATGGTGAGATTTTCCCTGTCAGCGAGGGTTCTATTATACGTGTGGCTCCCGATGGTAAGCGTGCGCTGAAGAACACAGGCAGCGAGAACCTGACTATGCTCTGCATCCAGTACAAGGCCAATGCCTTCACTGAGGCTGACAGCCCCATGACCGATGGAACTATCCTGCAGGAAGAACTGAAATGGTAATCGAGATGTTCGACAAAGCTATTCAGTTTCTGAAAGACCACAAAGAGATTGCCCTTGCAACCAGCGAGGGCAATCTGCCAAAGTTACGCATCTTTCAAATTATGAAGCAGGAAGGGCATGTGCTTTACTTTGCCACTTCTGCCAAGAAAGCCGTTTGGCACGAGTTACGCCAGAATCCCAATGATGATTTGTCTCCAACACCACCGCTATTTCAGCCTTTTGACCTCATTGCAGGCGAGGTTGGACAAGGCTTCGTTGGCGAAAGATTCCAGAAAAAAAGATTAGCTTAAGGCTTCGGCCACCTGAATATGTCTGCTTGCGCCATATTCCGGCTTGGTGCTGATGAGCTTTTGGAATAGCGTTGATTTGCTATAGTGCTCTGCATCAACTGAGTTTATGAGTTCGCGGAGTGTCATTCTTTGGGTATGGGTTTAGCCAGTTTCATGGCATCTTTGGTGCCAAATGTTCTTCTAATGAGGGTTTCCACATATTTCGTGATGTATATCTCATCATCAATAAGCGTGATGACTCTTAACACTCTCGTTTGGTTGAACCACACGATTTGCACAGAACTGTTTAATGTGTGACTATGACCGTATATGCTTAGTCTTGCCTGTTCTTCTTTCAACTTCTCAAAGTTTTTCAGTCCCACTTTGTCCTGGTTGTACACATGGACAAGCTCTGTTCCTATAGCTTCAGCTAAATCTGCAACTACGACGCTTTCTATCATGTTAATGTCGGCCGACTCCATGTAGGCAGCCCAATCTACCATAGTCCACCAGTCATAGTGCTGTGCAGCTAACAGAATATCATATTGTTGCCACACCACATTTCCTACATTTCCATGCTGGTGTTTTATCTCTTGAATGTAGCTTATGTCATCAAGCATTGTCTCTGGTTCGTTATCGGCTTTTGCTCTCGTTTTCGCTTTGCGCTTACCTTCTATGAGCATGTAGGCTAAAATGCCTGCTATTGGACCGCTGATTGCGGCAAGAGTTTGAAAGAATGTATTCATTATTATATCCTTTTGGGAGGCAAAGTTACAAAAAATCACATATAATAGCTGAATAAATGGCAAAATAATACGTTATTTTCTCAATTATTACTAACTTTGTCCCTGATATGAGCGTGACAGAGACGATAAAATATATACTCGTTGGCATCAATGTCCTGACTTTCGTTGTCTACGGATGGGACAAGTGGAAAGCCAAGCATGGAAAATGGCGTATATCCGAAGCCACTCTCCTGATGCTGGCTGTTGTTGGCGGCACTATAGGTGCACTCTTAGGTATGCAGGTCTGGCACCATAAAACGATGCACTTGAAATTCAAGTACGGGTTGCCATTGATATTGTTGGCTCAAATTGCTTTGATTGCTTTATTATAATGGCTTGGAAACTCAAATATCGCTGTAAGAAATGTGGCTACGAAGCCGAGGTGTACGAAGGCAGAGGACTCTTCCGCCAAGAGATACGTGCCGTGTCGTGTCCTGACTGCAAGAGCATCCAAAACATCGTGGTGGGTGGGATTATCGCCGATGTGGCACCTTCCTATAGAAGCGAAGTAGGCAGGCTCTGTTTGCAATGCGGCAGCGATAAAATCAGAGTGTGGGATGGGCATACCTGTCCCAAGTGCCAGGGTGAGATGGAACAGACTGGCGAGAAAGAGTTTTGGACTTGAAGACTGACAGAATTTCTGGTCAATGTTTAAGGGAGTTTAAAGAAATGTCAGTCATGTTTAATTGAGTTTAAGGGATTGTCAGTATCGTTTAAGCGAGTTTAAAATCCTTGCCATCTTGACAAGGTAACGAGCGCTTTTTCCTGTAGGCATGTACTTTGCTTTTCAGTAAGTGAAAGCTGAAGCAAATAAGCCGAAGCGATCAAGAACAATTAAGTTAAACTAAAAATATAATTAGGAGGTAAAAGTTATGTTGAACGGATTAATGAAAAGCAACAGTTGGTTCCCAACAATGTTTGATGATTTCTTTAACACTGATTTTATGCCTCGTGCCAACAGTACAGCACCTGCAGTCAATGTCAAGGAGAGTGAGAAGGCCTACACGATGGAACTTGCAGCTCCAGGCATTAAGAAAGAATATTGCCGTGTAGGTATCAATGACGAGGGCAACCTCACCATCGCTATTGAGAACAAACAGGAACACAAGCATGAGGACAGTCACCGTCATTATCTGCGCCGTGAGTTCAGCTACTCGAATTATGAGCAGAACTACATACTTCCAGATGATGTAGTACGCGACAAAATTTCTGCCAAGGTGGAGGACGGCATCCTGACCATCACTATGCCGAAGACCGAACCGAAGGAGAAAGTGACGAAGGCCATTGAGGTGTCATAAGGATGATGCTTCCTAATATGTAGAAAACCCCTGGCTTGCTGATGCAGGCTAGGGGTTCTTGTTTATATATGAAAGGTTTTCTCTTCTTTTTTTTGTATTTATCGAAATACTTTCGTATCTTTGCAAACAAAAAGAGAATGAAATGGAAGATTCAGCATTAAACAGATATCTTGATGAAATAGGTAAGGAGGAGCTGCTCAGCGATGCCGAGGAGCGTCAGTTGGCGGAGCGTATAGCCAAGGGCGATGATCGCGCGCTGTCGAAACTGATTGAGGCAAACCTGAAGTTCGTGGTCTCTGTGGCGCGTCAGTACAAAGGTCAGGGCGTGGCTATGGAGGACCTGGTGAGTGAAGGTAATATCGGACTGATGAAGGCTGCCGGCAAGTTCGATGCTACGCGCGGCGTGCGCTTCGTCAACTTTGCCGTGGTCTATATCCGTCAGGCCATCGAGAAGGCCATCGAGCAGCAGGGCGGACTCTACCAGGTGCCCAAGGACGTGAAGGAAGAGGTGGTGCGCCAGCAGTCGCAGGCAGTATCGGTCGATGCGCCTCTGGGCCATCGTGCCAATATGAGTCTGCTCTCGGTACTGGTGAATAAGGATGCGCCTATGGCCGACGAGCGTGTGCATTCTGCAGCTATCGAAGAGGCTGTGGAATATGCACTTACCACGCTCGACGAGCGCGAGCGCCGTGTGATCAATGCTTTCTTCGGCATTAACCAGGAGCACGAGACGATGGCCGAGATAGCCGAGGATATGGACTTGAAGCGTGAGCGTGTCCGCCAGATTCGTGATAAGGCCGTGCGCAAGTTGCGCAAGGCTTACCATCACAAGCTCAAATTGCTATAATCTTTTTTTTAGATGAATAGGTGTTAAGTTAGCGCTGTACGATTGGTACAGCGCTTTTTTAGGTTAATATGTGTTAAGATTTCGTAAAATTATTCTTTCTGTCGGGATTTTTTGTAACTTTGCGTTATTATTACATCTAACGAGGACATAAATATACCGACCGTGAAACAAGAATCTAAAACTGATGCCAAGAGGCAGAGAAGGAATGTATTGTTGGCCGTATCAGCCATTATTCTGATAGTGGTGGGATTGGCATACTGGGCTTTCAGTTCAGCCATGAAGGCAGAAACTATTGTGCGTTATGCAGGCATGCAGAGTGTGATTACTGCCCAGCTGACCCGTACCATCAAGGGCATGGAGATGAGTGCTACTAATGTGTTCAACGAGGTGGAGAAACACATGGATTCGCCCGAGAGTGTGATTGCTGCGCTTGAGAGTGAGTCGAATCTGAACTCCGATGTGCGTGGCTATTTCGCCGCTTTCGAGCCAGGTTTCTTCCCCTCAAAAGGCACGTGGTTCGAGCCGTATATCCATCATACCGACAGTACCAAGTTCGAGATGAGTCAGGTGGGCTCTGCACGCCACGACTATACCAAGTCGACGTGGTACGTCCGTGCCAAGGATCTGAAGATGTCGTTCTGGTCGGAGCCTTACTACTATTATGATGGCACCAACATCAGCGGTCATTACTGCACGTTTGTGACCCCGTTGTTTGATGAGCAGGGCAAGCTGACCTGTGTATGTGGTGCTGATATCACCTTTGACTGGGTAGCCAAGGTGTTGGCGAAGATTGATGACTACTGTCGGCATGCTCCGTTGGTCAACACGTATCGCCTGATGCGTAACTTTGATTTCTATTCGGTAGTGCTGGATAAGGACGGCACCTGCCTGGCGCATCCACAGGACAAAAAGATTATCATCGAAGACAAGCAGCTGCTCAGCAGTTTGGAGCAGCGGGAGAACGGTGTGGCTGAGATGACGATCGACAATGTGGAGTCGGTGGTGTACTATGGCCCGATAGAAGGTATCGACTGGACGCTGGCTGTGGTTATCCCTAAGAGCGACCTGCAGAAACCATTCGTGTATATGGCTTGGGGCCTGAGTCTGTTAGGACTGCTGGGTATTGTGGCTGTGTGGCTGACAACAAAACACATCAAGGATGAAAAGTAATAGGTACAAACTGAACCTGCAGGTGTTTGGTGGCATTGTGCTGTTGTTGGCACTCACGCTGGGCGCTATGGCGTATATCTCGCACAGAGAGCTGCGCGGCGAGGCCATGCGCGATGCCGAACTGACGCTTGAAGGCACCGTGCAGGACATTGATAATATCCTGCTGAGCGTAGAGCAGTCAGCGGGTAATATGTGTTACGACCTGCTGAATTATGTGGATGATTCCAGCCGCGTATATACTTACTGCCGCGAGATGGTGAAGAGTAATCCCAACGTGGTGGGCTGTGCCATTGCCTATAAGCCAGGCTATTTCCCTGGCAAGGACCTGTTTATGGTCTATGTGCACCGCAGAGGTTTCTCGACCGATGCCAAGTCGGACCTGGTGACTACCGATAAGTTTACCAACCGTCCTTACACCGAGCAGGTGTGGTACACCGAACCGATGAAGACGGGTTATGTAGGCTGGACCAACCCGTTGAAGGGCGAGGATACCGAGAACGAGGCGCTGGTCACCTTCTGCCTGCCTTTCTATAACAAGCAGGGCGAGCGCGTGGGACTGATTGGTGTCGATGTGTCGATATCCATGCTGTCGAAGATAGTGCTTTCGGCCAAGTCTACGCAGAATGGCTACTGTGTGTTGTTGGCGCGCAACGGATCGTTTATCGTCCATCCCGATGCTGACAGACTGTCGCTGCCCATGGCGTTCAGTCAGATGGAGGCTGGTTACGGAACCAGTACACTCGAGGCCCTTGAGTCGATGATTGCAGGCGAGACCGGCGTGAAGTTCTTTACGAGGGACGATCGTAACTGGTGTGTATTCTACAAGCCGTTTAAGCGTGCCGAAGTGGAGGGGCGTGCTGCTGGCGAGGGCACGTTAGGCTGGAGTGTAGGTGTGGTTTATCCCGACGACGATATCTTCGGCATGCATAATATACTGCTCTATCTGGTGTTTGCCATCGCTATCGTGGGCGTGCTGCTGTTCCTCGGACTGAGTTCCTGGAGCTTTCACCGCCAGCTGCGGCCTTTGCGCCTGCTTACCGACTCGGCGCAGCGCATAGCCAATGGCGATCTGAACGTGATGATAAGCGAGACCGATCGTGACGACGAGATTGGCGATCTGCAGAACCGTTTCTGCAAGATGAAGCGATCGTTGCAGGATGAGGTCAGCGCCCTCGAGAAGGCTACCGACCGTCTGCATCGGCGTAATGATGCCTTGCGTGCAGCCCTGGCCAAGACCGAGGAGACTGATAGAATGAAGACTTCGTTCCTGCACTACATGACCAACCAGATGACGGTGCCTACCGAGAGTATCGACCGTAGTGTGACTACCCTCTGTAATAACTATCACGACATCGACCGTGAAGAAGTAGATAAGCAGGTGGAGAATATCCAGCAGAAGAGCGAGGCGGTGTTGGACCTGCTGACCCACATGGCGCATTTTATCGAAACCGAATCAGGAAAGGAGGCTGCCCATGAGTAAGCATCATCGTCTTTCGCGCTCGCTCAGTATGCGCATTATCCTGATGGCGGCGCCCATTTTTATCCTGTCGATAGGCACGTTGTTCCTGCAGTCGAGCTATCTCATCCGTGAGAAGGCGATGGCATCGGCCAATAGTTATCTGAACACAGCGCTCCACCGTGTACGCAACTATATGAGTATTGTCGAGACCTCGGCCAACTCCAATGCCTGGATGATGGAGGAGAATCTGCGTTCCGACTCGCTGAAATCGGTATCCAACCGCATTGTGCGCCTGAATGCGCCAGTTGTCAGCAGTTCGTTCTATGCGCTGCCCGACGAGTTTCCGGAGTATGGCCATAGGTTCTCTATCTACACCGAGGATTATGGTGGCGATTCGATTGTGTCGTATATCGAGCCCGACTACGATTATTTCCATAGGGCGTGCTACACCGAACCTGTCAGGACCGGTAAGGCTTGCTGGGTGGATCCGTTTGCCGAGAAGAGCTCGATTGCCGTGGATCATACGCAGGCCATCGCCACTTATTGCCAGCCCATTCGCCATCACAGTGGTCGTATGATGGGTGTGCTAACGGTCGATCTCTCTATCAGCGACATGGCCAGTAATCTCAATAAGGGCGACCGCCCATTCCCGCATGCCTATTTCATGATGCTGGCTGAAGATGGTCGCTATCTGATACATCCCGATACGGTGCGTGTATTCCGCAAGTCGATATTCTCTGATGCCGACCCGCATCGTAATCCGGATATGATTACGTTGGGCTATGAGATGACAGCGGGCAAGCATGGCGATATGCGTGCCACGTATGACGGGCGCGAGTATTATGTGTGCTATCGCCCGGTGCCTGGCACCAAGTGGAGCCTGGCGCTGGTTTGTCCGGTGGGCGATACCCTGACGAGCTACTACCACATGGGCTATGTGATTGCGGCAATCATCATCATCGGCCTGCTGCTGATAGTATGGCTCTGCAACCGTTTGGTGAAGCAGACCATCCAGCCTATCTACGGGTTGCTGCGCAATACGCAGCAGATAGCCGACGGCAAGTACGACGAACTGATTCCGATAACCACCAAGATGGGTGTGATAGGCCGTTTGCAGAACAGTTTCGCACATATGCAACACTCGCTGAACCAGCGTATGGGTAAGCTCCGTAAGGACACTGATGAGATTCGTAAGCACAACGATGCCTTGGAGAAGTCGAAGGCGCTGGCCGACGAGACCGTGAAGCGCAAGAATCTGTTCATACAGCATGTGGCCCAGCAGATGCGCATGCCGCTGAATGTGATTCTGGGCTTTGCCAACGTGCTGCGCGAGAGTGCTGGGGATAAGAACGCTATGAGCGAGGTTGAAATGAGCAATGTGACCTCGATGATGAAGAGCAATGCGGTGAATATGAGTCGCATGGTGCTGATGCTCTTCGATGCCTCGGAAACCGATCTGGATGAGACGCTGATGAGTAACCGAAAGGATGAGGTGGCATGTAATGAGGTGGCGCGCGAGTGTATCAGGCATGCCAT
This sequence comes from Prevotella sp. P6B4, assembly GCF_000619985.1. Taxonomy (NCBI): domain Bacteria; kingdom Pseudomonadati; phylum Bacteroidota; class Bacteroidia; order Bacteroidales; family Prevotellaceae; genus Prevotella; species Prevotella sp. P6B4. The sequence continues at coordinate 3,340 of NZ_JHVE01000035.1, read as the reverse complement.
GAGCCACTTCCCCGATGCCAAGATCCAGATGGATACCATCCTGCCCGATACCATGCATATCCTCACCAACCATCTGTACCTGATGCGCACGCTGCGCGAGCTGCTGTATAATGCTGCCAAGTACACCGACGGCCAGCATGTGAAACTGACCATTACGCAGAATGAGAAGAAGGTGCGTTTCATTGTTCAGGATGTTGGTCCGGGCCTGTCGATCGATGCCGACGAGCTGATCTTCAAGCCGTTCGTACGCGAGGGCGACCTCTCGGAAGGCTTGGGCTTAGGTCTGCCGCTGGCCAAGCGACATGCCAAGAACTTAGGTGGCGATCTGATATTCGATGCCGACTATCACGAAGGCTGCCGCGTGGTTCTCGAAGTTCCCAAATAAAAAAAGCTCCCAACGTTACTTGGGAGCTTTCTTTATGCTTATTCTGTTTATTTAATCAGATCAACTGAACGCTTCAGGAATGCATCGAGTGCCTCGCCCTTCAGCATGCCGTTCTGCAGCAGTGCCAGGTCGATGAGCTGGTGAACCACCGAGTTGCCCTTGGCATAGTCGGCAATCACAGCCTGCTTCTTGTCCTTCTGCTCCTGAACAGCCTTCTCGGCCTCAGATTTCATATCCTTGTCGTCCTGAGTCAGCTCGTCGTACTTCTTCTTATCCTGCTGGGCACGGATGGCAGCCAGACGTGCCTCCTGACCCTTCAGTTCGGCTACGATAGGCTTCAGCGCCTCCTCGGTAGCAGCGCTACTCTCGTCGAGCACCTTCTTCACCAGTGGGTGGTCTGAGTTCAGTACCAGGTTGAACGAGTCGGGCATCTGACCATAGAAGCTCATACCAGGCTGGAATCGGCTCATCTCCTTCATACGGCGCATATACTCATTCTGAGTGATCACTACCGGACGGGCCTCGGCACCAAGTGCATCTACCTGAACCATAAACTCGGTGTGCTCAATCTTTGGCAGCTGGGTGCGGAATACGGCTGACAAATTGTCACTCTGCTCCTCGCTCAGCTCGCTCTTAGGCGCGTCGCTCTTCACAATCAGACGGTCGATGATGTCGCTGTCCACACGGGTGAAGCGGCTCTTCTCAAATTTCTGCTCCAGTGTCTGGATGGTGGGCACGTCGAGCTGTCCGTTCAGCAGTAGCACGCTGTAGCCCTTGTCCTGAGCAGCCTTGATATAGCTGTACTGCTCCTCCTTGTCGGTAGCGTAGAGATATACCAGCTGGTCGTCCTTATCCTTCTGGTTGGCCTCGATCAGGGTCTTATACTCGTCGAAGGTGAAGTACTTGCCCTCAGTGTCCTTGAAGAGTGAGAACTCCTTGGCGCGGTCGTAGAAACCGTCCTCGCTCAGGATACCGTAGTTGATGAAGAGCTTCAGGTCGTCCCACTTCTCCTCGTACTCCTTGCGGTTCTCGCTGAAGATAGCCTTCAGGCGGTCGGCCACCTTCTTAGTGATATAGGTCGAGATCTTCTTTACCTCGCGGTCGCTCTGCAGGTATGAACGGCTGACGTTCAGAGGGATGTCGGGTGAGTCGATCACACCGTGGAGCAGGGTGAGGAACTCGGGCACGATGCCCTCTACCTGGTCGGTCACGAATACCTGGTTGCAGTACAGCTGGATCTTGTTCTTCTGCAGCTCGATGTTATTCTTGATTTTGGGGAAGTAGAGGATACCGGTCAGGTTGAAGGGGTAGTCCACATTCAGGTGAATCCAGAACAGAGGCTCATCGCTCATGGGGTAGAGTGTGCGGTAGAAGCTCTTGTAGTCCTCGTCCTTCAGTGTGCTTGGGGTCTTAGTCCACAGGGGCTCCACGCTGTTGATGATGTTATCCTCGTCGGTATCCACCTGCTTGCCGTCCTTCCACTCGGTCTTCTTGCCGAAGGCCACGGGCACAGCCATGAACTTACAGTACTTGTTGAGCAGGCCCTCGAGCTTGAACTTGTCGAGGAACTCCTTGCAGTCGTCATCTACGTAGAGAATGATGTCCGAACCGTGATCAGCGCGCTCGGCGTCGTCGATCTCGTAGGCAGGTGAGCCATCGCAGCTCCACTTCACAGCCTTCGAGCCTTCCTTCCAGCTCTTGGTCACAATCTCTACCTTCTTGGCTACCATGAAGCTTGAGTAGAAACCCAGTCCGAAGTGGCCGATGATGTTGTTGGCATTATCCTTGTACTTCTCGAGGAAGTCGGTAACGCCTGAGAAGGCAATCTGATTGATATACTTGTCGATCTCCTCCTCGGTCATGCCGATACCGTGGTCGCTGATGGTGATGGTACCCTTATCGGTATCCAGGCTTACGCGCACGGTCAGATCGCCAAGCTCCTGCTTGTACTCGCCCTGCTGAGCCAGTGTCTTCAACTTCTGTGTAGCATCGACGGCATTTGATACCATCTCGCGGAGGAATATCTCGTGATCGCTATAGAGAAACTTTTTGATGACGGGGAAAATATTCTCGGTTGTAACCCCGATGTTACCTTTCTGCATAATTGTATATACTTAATTTATGAATGTTCTGCCATAGCATTTGCAAATACCGTGCCAACTCTCTCAATAGATGTGAGGGGCACCGAGGCTAATCCTCGATGCCCCCCTCAGGGTTAATCCTCGCTGCTGCCATCGGGGTTAGGGTTGCCGCCGCCACCGCCACCGTTGCCGCCGCCAGTGCCCTGACCGCTGTTGCCGCCAGTGTTCTGACCCTCGCCGGACGACTGGCTCTGGTTGCCGCTCTCCGTATCCTCGATGTCACCGGGATCGGTAGAGGTGACACGCTTCACCACGTTACCCTCGCGGTCGTAACAGGTGATGATGACTGCGGTCGACTTCAGTTCGTCCTTCAGCTCCACGGCAGGGGTGAAGATGATGCGGCGCGTCTTGATGAGGCTCGACTTCACCTCGTTCACGTCGGCCACCGTCTTGGCCGAGAGGCTGAAGCGTGCAGAGCCTAAGCCGGGGATGGGAATGCTGTGACCCTCGGGCAGCCATGCCTTGATCACCTCGCCGGCGGCATCCCAGCAGGCCTTCATCACGCCTTCGCTCACACCGCTACGCAGAGCGGCTTCGTGAATCACTTTCTCCTTGGCAAGAGCGGAATACAACTCAGGCTGCATCACATAGCGATACTCGCCTTCTGAATCTTTTGAGAACTTCAGCAGTTTCTCACGTGCTTTTACTTTTAAAGCCATAGTGTAAAGATATTTAAATGGTTAGACTTATGGCTGATTAACAGCCGTTGATTGTGAGGTTTTACCTCTTTGTTTACCCTACAAAGATACAAAAATTTTTTGGATTTTGCAAATATTTTGGCAACTTTTTTCGATAAAAAACGTTATTTTTTTTT
>NZ_JHVE01000034.1:0-13291 GCF_000619985.1 Prevotella sp. P6B4 | reverse complement strand
GCGGTGCGTACGAGATTCGAACTCGTGACCTCCTGCGTGACAGGCAGGCATTCTAACCTACTGAACTAACGCACCAAAGAACGCTTTTCTTGTTTGCGGGTGCAAAGGTAGTGATAATTTTGGAACTACCAAAACTTTTTGGCGTTTTTTTTGCGATTAAACCGCATTTTTTCTAAAAAACGTACTGAAGTAGCACCGAATCGCGGTATTTTGCGCCATCGAAGAGCCAATCTGTGATTTTTGAGCCGATCTTGTAACCGGCTTTCTCGAAGAGCCGCAATGATACTTTATTCTCTAAATCTATATATGCATAAAGCTGATGCAGGTGCAAAACATGGAGTGCATAATCGTTCAAACGGGCCAAAATAGCAGTACCATACCCCTGATGACGATACTTATTGAGCACAATCAGTCCTACTTCGGCGCGACAGTTGGCAGGATCAAAGTTCACCAGGTCGGCCACGCCAACCACTTCTCCCGCTTCATTCTCTACCATCATACGTACCTGTCGGTCGGTATAGATGTCATTTTTGGCATTGGCCACATACTCATGCAGCAGATAGCGCGAGTATGGCACATTACTATTCCCCACGTTCCACAACTCCACGTCGTTCTCTATCCTATACAGCAGGTCGAGGTCTTCGGGCTCAATGGCTCTCAGTGTAATCTGTTTCATCCCAAATGCAGTTTTTTACGTATAATATCTACCAATGCCAACGAAGCACGGAAATAGATAGCCACCTTGACTGGCACCGAGAAAAAGAAGCTGAGGTGACTATAATGCTTGCGGAAGAAGATGAGCATGGCCTGATAGAACACATGCACATAGCGGAAATCCGACTTCTGGGTCGACTGGCCCTTATAGTGAACAATGTCGAACGGCAGATACCAGTTCTGCCAGCCACCTTTCAGCAGACGATACGACAGGTCGATATCCTCGCCATACATAAAGAAGTCCTCGTCAAGCAGTCCAACCTGGTCGATGGCCTTGCGACGAAGCAGGAAGAAGGCGCCACTAACCACCTCAATCTGCGTGGGTCGGTCCCATGGCAGATAACTCATATAGTAAGTCTTGGTAAGACCGAGCATTTTTCGGGCGGCAACAAACGGCGACGGGATGGCGCGACGACTCTCGGGCGCCACGCTACCGTCTCCGTTGTGCATACGCACGCCAGCAGCCCCCGCAACGGGATGCTCATCCATAAAGGCCACTACCCCGCGCAAGGTTTCCTCGGCCACCACAGTGTCTGGGTTGAGCAACAGCACATACTCGCCTTTCGACTGTCGGATAGCAAGGTTATTGCCTTTCGAGAATCCCAGGTTCTCCTTATTTATAATAAGATGTACCCACGCGTATTCGCGCGCGATCACCTCAACAGTATCGTCAGTCGAACAGTTATCGACCACGAAGACCTCGCTCTCGATACCTTCGAGCGCACGCTGCACACTATCCAGACAGGCAGTCAGGAATGGGCGCACATTATAACTGACTATGACAACCGAGAGCTTCATGCGGCGTTTTCACCCTCGTTCTCGTCCTCAACCTCGGCTTCACAACGGCTCATGCTCGGATAGATAAACGGCAGACACAGCAGCTGGATGATAGCCATATAACCGAAGGTGGTGTTCAGAAACATGTAGTACAGATAAGTATTCACCATCATGGGCAGACCGATGATCACCAGGCGCAGGGTTCCCCACTTACGCAGAGCATCGTACTTGCGGGTAACCAGATCGTTGTGTACCTTCTGGAACTTAAACAGACGCAGTCCCAGGAACACGCCTCCCAGAGTAACAAGCTCCATCACGGCGGTAATCAGGAATTCCAAATTGCTGTCATCGGTACTGAAACCAGATTCGAAAATGTTAGTCTCGAATAAAACCACGGTACCGAGCGCATAGGCTACGAACACACAGAAGACAGCCATTAGTTCTTTTTTTGTTTCTTTCATTTTGAGTAGTTATGATTAATTGTTCTGGATTATTTTTCGTCGAATAGAGTGCGGTTGGCAATCGAACGGCCGAGGGTCACCTCGTCGGCATACTCCAGTTCATTGCCCACAGCAATACCACGGGCTATCACGCTCACCTTGACACCCGATGATGCCAGCTTGCGGTAGATAAAGAAGTTGGTCGTGTCGCCTTCCATCGTTGGGCTCAGCGCCAAAATCACCTCTTTGATAGTGCCCTCACCCACGCGTTGAATAAGCGAGTCGATCTCGATATCGGCCGGCCCCATACCATCCATAGGCGAGATTACACCACCTAACACATGGTAGAGTCCATGAAACGTCTGGGTATTCTCAATGGCCATCACGTCCTGGATATTCTCCACGACACATACGATAGATTGATCGCGGCGCTGATCGGCACAGATCGGACACACCTCGCTATCGCTGATATTATGACACACGCGGCAGTACTTCACTTCCTGCTTCAGCTGGCTCACGGCGTCTGCAAAGTTTGCCACATCCTGATCATCCTGACGTAGCAGCCACAGCACCAGGCGCAAAGCGGTCTTACGTCCGATGCCAGGCAACTTCGAGAACTCCTGCACAGCCTTTTCCAGTAACTGCGATGGGTATTGTTGTTGAATCATTGTCAATTATCAATTCTAAATTTCAGATAGTTCCAGCCAGCGCATTGACTTCTCGTCGAGCTCGTCGTTCAGCTGTGGCAGGCGCTTGCTTAAACGTGTAATCTCATCTACCGAGGTAGTGCCGCCACAGAGCGCTTCCTCTATCTGTTTCTTCTCTGCCTCAAGGGCCTCGATATCCTTCTCCAACTGCTCCAGCTCGCGTTTTTCCTTATACGAAAGCTTACGCTTGCCATTCGGTGCAGTAGCAGCCTGAGCAGCATTATTTGCCGGATTCTGATTGTCGCTGGCATTGACACGGTTAGCACCGTTCGACTTAGGCTTCTCCTTGGATTCATCAGGCTGCAGCTGGCTCCATGCGCGATACTGCGTATAGTTGCCAGGGAAATCCTTGATGTCACCCTCGCCTTTGAACACCAGCAGATGGTCCACCACCTTATCCATGAAGTAGCGGTCGTGGCTCACCACGATCACACAACCAGGGAAATCCTGCAGATATTCCTCCAGAATCTGAAGGGTCACAATATCGAGGTCGTTCGTAGGCTCGTCGAGTACCAGGAAATTCGGGTTCTTCATCAGCACGGTACAGAGGTAGAGCTTGCGGCGCTCGCCACCGCTCAGTTTATACACGTAGTTGTGCTGCTGTTCGGGCGTAAACATGAAGTGCTGCAGGAACTGCGAAGCAGTCAGATGCTTACCGCCACCCATATCGATATAATCAGCTATCTCCTTCACCACATCAATGACCTTGGTCTGCTCGTCGAACTGTAATCCCTCCTGCGAGAAGTAACCGAAACGCACGGTGTCGCCGATATCAAACTTACCGCTATCGGGCGCTACCTGACCGAGCAGCATCTTGATGAAGGTCGATTTTCCGGTACCATTATTGCCCACGATACCCATCTTCTCAAAGCGCGAGAAGTTGTAGTAGAAATCCTTGAGGATAGTGAGCGGCTCAGCATCGGCACGCTCAAACGCTTTCGACACATACTGACACTCGAAAATCTTCGAGCCGATATAGACATTGCGCGACTTGAGGCGCACCTGTCGTTCCTCGATACGCTGCTTGGCCACCTTTTCAAGTTCGTAGAAGGCCTCCTCACGATAGCGGGCCTTATGACCTCGTGCCTGAGGCATACGGCGCATCCACTCCAGTTCGGTACGATACAGATTGTTGGCACGTGCTATCTCGGCACGGCGATTGTCAATACGTTCCTGTCGTTTCTCCAGATAGTAGCTATAGTTGCCACGATAGGTATAGACGGTCTGATCATCCAGCTCCAGAATCACAGAGCACACACGGTCCAGGAAGAAACGGTCGTGCGTCACCATCAGCAGCGTTTTGTTGCCACGATTCAGATAGCCCTCCAACCACTCAATCATCTCCAGGTCGAGATGGTTCGTCGGCTCGTCGAGAATCAGCAGGTCGGGATCGGTAATGAGCACATTGGCCAGTGCCACACGTTTCTGCTGTCCACCACTCAGCTGCCCCATCGGCTGCTCCAAGTCGCGAATCTTCAACTGTGTTAATATCTGCTTGGCTTTCAGTATCTTATCAGGATCGCCTTGATGATTAAAGCAGGCATCGAGCACACTCTCCATCGGGTCGAACACCGGACTCTGCTCGAGCATGCCTACACGCAGATCGCGACGGAAGATAATCTCGCCGTCATCGTAGCCTTCCTTGCCCGACAGGATAGAAAGCAATGTGGATTTACCTGTACCGTTCTTGGCTATCAGGCCCACCTTCTGTCCCTCGGCAACCGAAAAGCTTAAATCACGAAACAACACCAGACTTCCAAATGATTTCGTCAGGTGTTGCACGTCCAAGTATGGATTTTCCTTTGCCATTATATTATTCTAGTGTCTTTGTGCGTTATTTCAACTCTTTATTAATCCGTTCAATATAATCTAACACTTCGTCGCGGCCCTGCTTCTTCTCCGATGATGTCACGAAGATAGGCGGCAGCTCCTCCCACGTCTCGCTCAGCACCTTCTTATAGGCAGCCAGGTTCTGCAGCACCTTCGAGGCACTCAGCTTGTCAGCCTTGGTAAAGATGATGGCAAAAGGCACGCTGCTGGTACCCAGCCACTCGATAAACTCCAGGTCGATTTTCTGTGCTTCGAGACGGATATCGATGAGCAGGAACACATTAACCAACTGCTCGCGCTGCAGGATATAGCCATTGATCATCTGCTCCAGCTTCTGCACCTCTTTCTTTGAGCGCTTGGCAAAGCCATAACCAGGCAGGTCGACCAGGTACCACTCGTTGTTGATGATAAAGTGGTTAATGAGCAGTGTCTTTCCAGGCGTAGCACTGGTCTTTGCCAGATTTTTCTTGCCCGTCAGCATATTGATCAGGCTCGACTTACCCACGTTCGAACGACCGATGAACGCATACTCGGGCTTGGTATCCTTCGGACACATCGACTCCATCGGAGCACTCAGTGTAAATTCTGCTTTTTTTATTTCCATTATATATATCAATTTTGGGTGCAAAGATACGAAAAGTCGAGAGCAAAACAAAAGAATTCATTCTTTTTTTTGCCGAGACGGAGTATCTTCGCGGTTTTTAGCGCAAAGATACGATTTTTTTTCGAAAATGTTTGGTGGTTCGCTAAAATATACTTACCTTTGCATCGATTTTTCTAATCAGTGCTTCCGTTCGCGAAGCATTTCCACAAGTTTTTTTTCCAGAAATCAACGTAATTAAGTACATATTATATGTATACAAAAGAAGAATTAGAATCCATGGACATACCCCAGTTAGTGGGTATTGCCGACGAATTAGGTATCAAGGTATCGCCCGACGATCAGCTCTCTGATGTGGTTTATGCCATTCTCGACCGAGCAGCTGAGAATAGTGCCAGCGCAGCCGATGAAGCCCCCAAGCGTAAACGCACACGTATCGCTAAGAAAGACACCAGTAAGGTTTATACCGTAAAAGGCGAGGACGGCGAGAATCTCGACTCCAAGTCGAACCGTACACGCAAGAAGGCAGAGCAGCCATCGCTCTTTGCCGACATGCCCGCTGCCCCTGCTGCCGAGCCAGAAGCCGAGCCCAAGCCCAAGAAGCGTGGTCGCAAGAGTAAGGCTGAGAAGGAAGCCGAAGCTGCTGCAGCCCTTGCAGCCCAGCAGGGCGCCGAAGCAGCCCAGCAGAGCGCGCCCGAGGCCGACAACTATGCTGATGTAGTGCCCGAGGCAGCCCAGTTTGCTACGAATGCCGACGATGAAGCAACACCTAACGCCATCGAGCAGCTGCGCGAGAAAATGTCACAGAACAAGGCCGTAGCACCCGAGGAGGAAGCTGTCGAAGAGCCCGCCGAAGGTATGGAAGGTGCCGAAGATATGGAAGGTGCCGAAGGTATGGAAGGCTTCGACGACGCAGATGAGGTTGACCCTCTGACCGACGAGGTAGATGAGAACGGCGTATGGATGGGCGATCCAGGTGATGGTACCGACTTTATCACCGTGATCGATATCCCCATCGAGGACCAGAGTGCCATCCCTACCCTCGACATGTTCGATCGTCCTGTGGTACCAACAGCCACCGAGGCTCCTATCATCAACCGCACGGTACCTACCGCCCAGCCCCGTTTCGATTTCGCCGACCTGATCAAGGCCAACGGCGTACTCGAGATGCTGGCCGATGGTTACGGTTTCCTCCGTTCAAGCGATTACAACTATCTGTCATCACCCGATGATGTATATGTATCACCACAGCAGGTAAAGAAATACGGTCTGAAGACCGGCGACGTGGTAGAATGCAACGTTCGCCCACCACACGAGGGCGAGAAGTTCTTCGCCATGACCGACGTGATGAGTATCAACGGCCGCGATCCCGGTGAGGTGCGCAACCGTCTGGCTTTCGAGCATCTGACACCACTGTTCCCCGAGGAGAAGTTCATTCTCTGCGGCGACCGTGCTACCACCAACCCCAGCACCCGTATTGTCGATCTCTTCTCACCTATCGGTAAAGGTCAGCGTGCCCTCATCGTGGCTCAGCCAAAGACTGGTAAGACCGTGCTGATGAAGGATATCGCCAACGCCATTGCCGCCAACCATCCTGAAGCTTACATCATGATGCTGCTTATCGACGAGCGCCCTGAGGAGGTGACCGATATGGCACGTACCGTCAATGCCGAGGTGATTGCTTCAACCTTCGACGAGCCCGCCGAGCGCCACGTGAAGATTGCCGGTATCGTGCTCGAGAAAGCCAAGCGTATGGTTGAGTGCGGTCACGATGTGGTTATCTTCCTCGATTCAATCACCCGTCTGGCCCGTGCTTATAACACCGTAGCTCCTACATCAGGTAAGATCCTGACCGGTGGTGTGGATTCTAACGCCCTGCAGAAGCCTAAGCGCTTCTTCGGTGCTGCCCGTAACATCGAGGGGGGCGGTTCGCTCACCATCATCGCTACTGCACTGGTTGATACCGGTTCTAAGATGGACGAGGTGATCTTCGAGGAGTTCAAGGGTACTGGTAACTCTGAAATCCAGCTCAACCGTCAGCTCGCTAACAAGCGCATCTTCCCAGCTATCGACCTCGTGATGTCGTCAACACGCCGCGACGATCTGCTGCTCGACGATACCACACTGAACCGCATGTGGATTATGCGTAAGTTCATTGCCGACATGAATCCTATCGAGGCGATGAGCACCGTACGCGACCGCTTAGTAAGCACCCGTAGCAACGAGGAGTTCCTCCTGTCGATGAACGGATAAAAGATGAAGAAAATTCTTTTCGTTTGTCACGGCAACATCTGCCGCAGTCCGATGGCAGAGTACGTGATGAAATACTTAGTTGAGCAAGCGCAGCTGGCCGATCAGTACATGATCGAGTCAGCTGCCACTTCTACCGAGGAGATTGGTAATCCCGTCTATCCCCCCGCCCGCCGCAAGCTGGCCGAGCACGGCATCCGTTGCGATGGTCACGCCGCCCGTCAGATGACCCGCGCCGACTATCACCGCTTCGACCTGCTGGTAGGCATGGACGAGTGGAACATCCGCAACATGACCCGCATAGCCGGTGCCGATCCCGAAGGCAAGATTGTGAAGCTGCTCGACCTTGTGCCCGCCACCGACCGCCGCCATGGCTGCGACGTGAGCGACCCATGGTACACCGGCGACTTCGAAGCCACCTGGCAGGATGTCCTCCGCGGCTGCCAGGCGCTGTTAAATACAACCTTATAACAAAATAACGAGACTCCAAAAGAATCTCGTTATTTTTTATGGTTTTCGTTTTAATACTTCTATACTGACTCGTGGGCGTAATTGGCATAGTTTCCAAGAATCTGCTCAATATGGATAACCTCTGGACATGAATCCCATGTAACGCCTCCCCCCATCAGATACCAGTTCTCACGTTCTTTTGTTGGAACTTTCTTCAGTGAAGGAAAAGCCGAAATAGGCATTACAACCGATCGACCATCCTGAAGATCAACCTGAAACTTTCCACGCTTCGGGAACGAAAGACTCTTAATTTTTGGTTCTACGTCCCAATATCCTTCTTTCTTATACATATGCTTCTATTTCTTTTTTCTTACAGTAATTATTCTAATACGTTTACCTTCCTTAAAGAGACTCCACTGATGGAGTAATTTCTCACGATACTCTTTTGCAATTTCCAAGACTTCTTTTGCTTGAGCATCCGTCAAATAGCCTTGTTTGTCAAGTTCCACAACTGGTTCAAGCCATATCTTGGGCATTTCAATTTGTATTTCTATTCCGATGGCAAAGATACAACTTTTATTTGAATATCAAAACGTTATTGGCAGAAAAATTATTCGTTTCGATATAATTCATCCAACGTTTGCCCTTCATCATTTATCCAATATTAGTTCAGCGTAATGATATAAGATTTACTCATCTTTAACCATTGGATAAAATTAAAAAAAGTAAAAAAGTTAGTTGCACGAGAAAAATGTAGCGATTTTCTTTCATTTCTTCTAATTCGTTTTTTGGTAACTCATTGATTTATATTATATTTGCATTCTATATTCCAATAAGTTAACTAACTTAGAAAAATAATATGCTTTTAGACAGCCACATAGAGAAAACAGAGGATACTCTTCAGATGCTAGACGAATCGCTCCCTCAGACAACAGCCGATCGATTCATTTTCGGTTTGCAACAGCGCAAATGGAAGGATTGGGACATTCTCCAGTTCACAATAAGTATCCGTCGAAGCCACGATTATGCTCTGACCGAAAACCTGCGCTTGAAACATTGGGGAGAAACGTTTAATGAAGAGTATGCTACAGACCACAACAAGTACTTCACTACGGCTGAAAAAACAATGAACCGCATCAACAGCACACTGAGCGGTATCAGAAAAGCAGTCACAAAACTATGCTATTCATCCAGAAAACAACTACCTGCTGATGCAGAGGCTCCTACAGTCTTTGAACGTTCACCTTTGATGAAGGGTGACTATTCGCCCGATCTATTCGGCTTAGATTCGTATGGACAGAGCGTGCAGAAGCTTTACCAAGAATTGATATCTTACCTGAAAACAGCAGAGGAAAATGTAGCACTGTGTTTAGAAGTGATTGACCGCGAGAACTACATCCGCCAACACCCAGAGGAATGTATTGAGGTTCATGATAAATGTTACGACATCACGCTTAATCACTCTCAACGCATTATTCAGAGATTAAAAGACTCCGATGCTAATATTGACAACGACATCGTAAAAGCACTTGAAAACGCTGAAGATGCACAGAAAAGTATTGTTGAGCTTTTTCATATGCTCAATGTAGAAGAATGGAACGACTATGTAATATGCAGAGCCACAGTTGAGGCCAAAAGAGCTGGACTCACACCGATAGAACTTAAATTATGGGGCAAGGAGAATGCTGCCCAAGTGATACGTGTAAGAAAACTATTAGATCACCTTGACGAACTCGAAATGGACAAGATAAAACGCAAAGAAGCGCTGAGTGGCTATTTCGTAATGCGCCTTCTTTTCTGGTGCAAAATTAAAGATAATAGTCAGCACCGACTACTACTGGATTATATCACACAGCATTATAATGGTTATATTGTAAAGATGGGAGCTGTTAAAGCAGAAAAAACAAAGATAGCACATATCACGAATGAAGAAAACAATAAACAACAACAGGAATTCGATTCAAAAATAGATAAATTCCTATCAAGAATTTAACTTTTTGATAGTATTATCAAGTTATAAAGACCTGTTTTTACGGAAACAGGCCTTTCTTTTTACCCTCACTTTTACATGAAAGAGTCAAAAAACACTCACATATTAGCCTGTTGCCATCATCATAGCGGACAAAACGGTTTCGATTTTTAACAATCACAGCATATAAAAGAGTTAAAAAAGGCATCAAAGCCATAAAAGCACATCATTTTGAGGGATAAATCCGCTATTTCCGCCTCCTCTACAAAGTCAAAGTATTTTACTTTGTATTCCAAATAATATTCGTAACTTCGCAGCGTAATTACATACCTGCGTTAAACATACCGAGCACGGGGCGCAGGACTGCCGGGAGCTTTTAACCCAATTGCCCAACACTAAGCTACCCGACAGCGTGCAAGTGATGGGATTCTAATACTTCTGCAATATGGCAAGTATTGAATTATTACAAAAAGTCTACGACCAGGCGAACCGTGGTCTGGACATCATTGTCGGCGTATGCCCTGAGGCTGCCGACGCAGTTGCTAACAAGCGTAACTTCCGACTCCGTCCGGACGAGCGCACACCATCGGCTCACCTCTATCCGCCAAAGGATAGCGGCGACTGCTGGCACGTAAAGGACTATGGCATGGGCGAAGGCGAAGGGTTCTTCTCGCCCATCGACCTCTACATGTGGGACCGCGGCTATACGCAGAGTCAGTTTGCACTGGCAGTGCAGGAACTGGCTGAGAAGTATGGCGTACAGGAGGAACTGAAGCAGAGCATCAACAAGCCCGAAATCGTGAAGCGCGATGCCCTACCCTGCGAACTGGGCAAGCCGGTAAGAATCACCTATCAGGACGACTTTACCGCCGCCGATCTGGCCACATGGGGGCCCCGTGTAAAACCGGAACACCTCACAGCATTAGGCTGGCACCCAGTGAAGGCCATCGCCCGCACCACCGATGGCGTCACCACCATCAAGAAGGCTACCGACACCTATCCTTTATACGCGCAGGAGTGCCCGTATCAGGATGGTCAGGGCAACATGCGCATGTTTCAGAAGGTGTATGAGCCCAAGAACGCCAACAAGGCCTACCGCTTCAGCATCATCGGCGAGAAACCGCAGCACTACATCTTCGGTATGCAGGCCTTGCGCCACAAGTTCCAGGAGCAAGGCGAAGAGAAACTCGACGAGGTGGTACTGGTGAGCGGTGGCAGCGATGCCGCCAACTGCTTGAGCATGGGCTACCAACCCGTATGGCTGGGCAGCGAAACCGAGGAACTGCAAGAGGCCGACTACACGCTACTGATGAAGTATGCCAAGCGCATCGTAGTAATCCCCGACATCGACGATACCGGCATCAAGGTCGGCAAGCGACTGGCACTCCGACTGCCTGGCATCTACACCGCCTGGATGAACAATAGCGACATGCACCTGCTGCACGACAACCGAGGACGACTGCGCAAGGACCTGAAGGACTACCTCCAGCTGAACCCTCACCGCAGTGATATGAAGCGACTGATGGACCGTGCCCACCGTGCGCAGTTCTGGACGGAACGCACCACCAAGCAGGGCGACAAGGAGTACACCATCAGCCACACAGACCTCGACTATTTTCTGGAGCTGAACGGTTTTTATACGCTCAAGGACGAATCGCGCAACGAGCCTCAGTACATCCGTATCGATGGCATCGTGGTGCAAGCTGTAACCGCCAAGGCCATCGTGGGCTTCATGAAGCAATGGATGGAGCAGCAGGCACTGCCAGCAGCCCTGCAGGACCGCGTGCTGCGCAGCCACGACCTGCCCACCACCAACCACAGCACGCTGCGCGAGCGCGACAATTTCGACTTCGGCAAAGGCACCGCCACGGCCCAGTACTTCCACTTCCGCAACTGCTGGGTTGAGGTAACAGCCGACAAGATCACCACCCATCGATACGCTGATGGCGCCAATCACTACGTATGGGCCGACAACATCATCCAGCACGACTATCGCCCCACCGCCGATATGTTTACGGTTACCACCGACGACGAAGGCCGCTATAGAGTGGGCATCAGCGAGGGTGCCGAACAGTGCAACCTACTGAAGTTCCTGGTCAACTCGTCGCGCCTGTACTGGCGCAAGGTGGATGAGGGCGGCCTACCACTCACGCCCGAGGAGGATGCCGACGAGCACCTGTGCCTGGCCAGCCGACTGGCCAACATGGGCTACATGCTCACCAGCCACAAGTCGGAATCAGAAGCCTGGGCCACCATCTGCCTCGACAGCACGATGGCCGAGAATGTGGATGAGTGTAACGGTCGAAGCGGCAAGTCGTTCTACATCAGCGCCGTAAGCAAGATGGTGAAGACCTTCAGCATCGATGCCGGCAACACCTCGTTCAAGGACCCACGATTCATCTTCGACGGCGTAACGAGCGACACCAACCTGATATTCCTCGATGAGTGTCCGCGCAAGTTCAACTACAACTTTGTGTATGGCCTGGTGACAGGCGACTTCCGTGTAGAGGAGAAGAACAAGCACTCGTACGTCATCCCCTTCGTACAGAGCCCCAAGTTCGCCATGGCAACCAACTTCACGCTCTCGCGCCACGACCCTTCGACCGAAGGACGTATCTGGCCTCAGCCATTCAGCGATTACTATCACGTGAAAAGTCAGCAGAACGACTACCGCGAATCGCGCTCCATCCGCGACGATTTCGGCCAGAACCTGATGGGCACCGAGTATAGCGAGCGCGACTGGCAGCTCGACCTGGCCCTGATGACGCAGTGCGTACGCTTCTACCTGTCGCTATCGGCTGGCAGCCGCAAAATCATGCCGCCGCTAACCCGTATTGAGCGCCGTGAGCAGATGGCTGCAGTAGGAAAAGACTTCCACCAGTGGGCCGAGGAATACTTTGCCGAGGATGGTAGCAATCTGGACCGCGAGCTGAAAGCCGATCAGGTACTGAGCGACTTCAATCGCGAAACCCAGTTCGGCTGGTCGCCCAAACGCATGAAGCAGCACCTGGATGCCTACTGCCAGCTGGCAGATCATATCCACTGTCTGAATCCAGCCAGCATCACTCAGAAAGCTACAGATGGCGAACGCTGGGTAAAGCGAGATGAAGGTGGCAACGTGAAAACCATCTACTACGTACAATCCCAGAAAGCAGCCATAGCCGATGCAGAAAAGGCTGCAGCAGAGCAAACCATCCTGCCGTTCTGACACAGAACGTCATCCACCTCGAAAAGCCTGCCCCCATGCCATTAATCGGGAGCAGGCTTTGTTTTGTTGCAGATGCACATGTAGCACATCATTCTCACTGCTCAGCACCTACCTTATATATTTTATTGTTAACCCCTGATTTTCCTACTTTAAAGTGTTACAAGTGCTACAAACCCATAAAATAACATATAATAAACTGAAGATGAAACACTTAAGGATTGTTGCACTTCTGTAGCACTTCAGTTGCAGATGTGCTGCACATTGATAACTGCAACGCGATGGCGTATTTTCTGCGATGCGTCGTAGCAATTGCCGGAACGCATTGGAAAACGATAGAAAAAAAAA
>NZ_JHVE01000033.1:0-14141 GCF_000619985.1 Prevotella sp. P6B4 | reverse complement strand
CTCCGATTCAGACATGTGTAGATACTTGCTTACACGATGCCTGTCGATACCCAAATTACGAGAAATTTGGCTATAACTTTGGCCCTTTGAAAATAATTCCTTAATTTTGTACCACATTATTAGTTTCTTTGTGGAACCGATAGTGCTGGGAGTATTCATTCTACACTTTGTTTTATTTGTCAACTACAAAGATAGTGAATACTTCCTTTTTTTGCGCTACCTAATCCCGATTTTATTACTTACCATAGTTGGTTATTTAACTTTGCCAATTTCTGGTGGTTTTAAATTACGAAAATTTGGCGGTACAAAGTTACGTATTACACCAATCCGTCTGATATTCTCATCTACCACATTAGTGGTTTGCATATTTAATTTTTCCATATATATTTTGTTATTTCGATTTTTATTCTTAATTTTGCCCCCAAAAGATATAAGATTATGACAGCAATACAATTAAATGCCGAAATTCTTCGCAATATGAGCATTATTGCTGAAGACGAGAATCTGCTTAAACGGGCAGCTAAATATCTGCGTAAGTTGGCTGCAGAGAAAAACGATCCGTCCTTGATGACGGAAGAAGAATTTTTCGCCAAGATTGAGCGTGCAGAAAAACAGCCAGGCAAGAGTTTTGAGAGCGTTGAAGAGCTCGACAAATACATTCGCAACCTATGAGCCGATATAAAGTAATAATCAAAGAAGAGGCTCAGGCAGATTTGAAAAAACTGCTTCACGATGAGCCCAAGGCATACCAAAAAGCATTGCGATTTATCGGCGAGCTTTATGATCATCCCAAAACCGGATTGGGACATCCTGAACCATTGAAAGGTAAACCTGAAGGCAGATGGAGTCGCGAAATCACCAAGAAGCATCGACTTATCTATCGAATTTTCGAAACAGAAGTCCATGTGGACGTTCTGTCTGCCTACGGGCATTATGGTGACAAGTGATTTCTTCTTCATCTCTATAACAGTTCTTTTAATTTCATTATTTGTTGATGTAACTCGTATTTTTTACGAGTTTGCTTTTCTGTGCGGCATTGCTTTTCTAAAGCTTCAATCTGGCGAAGCAACTTCTCTCGTTGCTCACGATTGACGATTTGCTCCTCTATTGTTGCCTCCGACTGGGCATCCAGGCCACCAATAGTGGCAACGATGTTATTCCAAGCATCATCACGCGTCTCTTTGTTGAATGCATGACAGAGTTCAACATCAGGCTTACTCACAGGTTTGCAAATGAGTCTCATTTTATCAAGCAAGTCTTTTGGATGCAAATGGTCAACCATAACATCGCCATCGTCACGTATATAAACCATATAGAACGGATGTAGTTGGTTCTTATGGTCAATGTTAACTTCTGCAGTACGATTCTTCAGTACAAAGATAGTGCCTGCTGGAGTTTGAGCATTACCTCGCACTACTGCATGCAGTAAGCCAATCCAGTCCTTCCATAGTATAAAAAGTGTTAATAGTACTAAGCAAGGAGCCAGCAGCCGATGCCCGCTCCTTATTTTTCTATACCAACTCTGGTTCAAGTTTGCAATCGGCAACCTTAACCACATCAGCCTCAAGTGCTGCAGAAATCTTACAGATTGTAGCCAGTGTCAAATTATGAGTACCCGACAACCAGCGACTTACCTCAGTTTCAGTTTTACCCAACTTCTTAGCAAGATCCTTCTGAGTCATTCCGCGTGTTTCAAGAATTTCGTAAATACGGTTAGCAATAGCAACAGACATTTCCATCTGTAGTTTCATCTCTGGCGAAATGCTACTACGAATTTCGTCCATAATCTTGTTTGTTTTCATAAGCGTTTCTCCTTTCTAATTTTAATCATCATTAATCGTAAACGTCAGCTCTCCAAGCAGTTCTGTTCCAGATACGGTGATAACCTTATCTTTTTCTTTCTGCTTAAGCTGAATATCAATCTTTTGCAGAGTCTTAACCTGGCGATGTAGATTCTCATCTTCTTCGTAGGTTGCAGTATTTTTCAGTCCGCCATTCCCCAATATCAGAATCTTTGCCTGAATATTAAGCAGGTATAGCCTAAGTGATGTAGTTTCAAGATGCGATGGAAGCGCCATCACTCTATCACGTCGAGTTCCTTCATATCTGAAGTGCATGTCACGTGCTCCATCGCGCTTAATAATATCTAGTCGATATACCAATTGGCGCACATCATCAGGATATGTATCCTTGTATGTCAGCAAGAATTTTTCAAATTCAGAATACTCCTCACCCTCAAAATGAGGTGAGTAAAGACTGACTTTTTCGCCATCTTCCAATAGTTCTATCAACAGATTTCTTTCCATGTCCATCAAATTTTCTGCTGCAAAAATAAACATAAAAGTTGATTCTGCCAAATTTTTCAGTTAAAAAATCAACTTTTATGATGATTTATATAATAAATGCATTACCTTTGCAGCAGATATCATAGTTTATTTTTATTCCATTAATTATGGGACCAATTAGTGCTGCTGACAGCACGGAGGCTAATAGGATTTTAATTATAAAAGGTAATAATACGCAAGGAGCCAGCAGCCGATGCCCGCTCCTTATTTTTTCTGTCGCTTGACTACCTTTTTTCTATTTTCTTTGGTTATATCAAATTAATACCATATCTTTGCAAGCAATTTCGCCCCCAATAAATGAGGCGATAAACCTAATATAAACCAAAAAGATTGTAATTATGAACAAGGATGATGAATCAATGACTGAGAATGACAGATTGATGGATAAACAGGTTAACTTCTTTACTGACCATCTTAGCGAAACCATTCAACAACTAACAATGAAGTGTATTGAATTAGACGGAAGAGCCGACACAAGCGCTATTACCGTTTCGTTAGCAAGAACATTTGCAGCGAGTGTCGCTGCATTGACACGAGAACTGTCAGAAGAAGATACAAAGCTTATACTTCATGAGCTCTTTGGGATTGTCGAAGAAGGAGTTAACTTCCACAAAAAAGATTTAGAAAAATATTCTGCAACCAATTAAATACAAACATCCGCCTCTGCAGTCTGCTCTTGCAGGGGCGGATGTCACATATATGATAGTTTCTCTTCAAAATCACAATACACACTTGAATATACCAATTGTTTTATAGGCCTCATCTGGTTGGAGGACTATTATTCCATAATCCGGATTAAGTGGACGCAATTCAATTCTGTTATTATAAAAACCATTAGAACCATTGCTTTTGTCACAATAATAGCGCTTAATTGTATAACATTCACTATGAATCAGGTTGTAAATATCCTGAGTCGACAACCCTGTTAAACGGACAGCCTCTTTGGTGCTTATGTATTTATTGATAGCCATTGCAACTTGTTTTTAGTTATTCTTGGTGCAAATATAAACAAATATAATTAAATCTACAACTAATAACTAAAAAAACATCTTTTCGGGAAAAGATTAATAAAATAATAAAAATGGGGGTACCATAAGGTACCCCACTAAAGATAGGTTTCAGCCCTTGATCAACTTTTTGATATACACGTATATCGCAGGTATACTTCCAATAGACATGTAGTCCTAAAGTTCTAGTGGAATTCCACATAACAACTTAATAACTAACATTAATAATCTAAAAATAGAAGCAATGAACCTTACAGTGTCAACAAGGTTTTGCCTCCTAACCGTATTAGCTAGATTGGCAATCTATTGCCAAAACTAGCCATAAAACATTTTTTTTTGCATATTCTTTTTTATATTAATTTTATAGCTAACCACCTAAGTGGCCTGATCTAATTTGGACATCAATGACTTACCCATCCATCCACCCATTCTCTTGCAGTCTCATTTAGCCCTTATTGCAATAATCCGCCGTCCTTTCGAACTGCACGTACAAAACTTGCGCTGCAAAGATACAACTTTTCACCAAAACAAACAAATAATATCGCAATTATTTGAATTGCGATATTATAGTATTATGGAGTTATGGAAAATCTTTACTCCTCCACCTCGAAGTTTAATCCTAGCTGAGATGCAGACTCTTTCACACTCTTTACTAGTGGTGCGTTGTCTGTAAGTGGGCTTGTAGCATTATTACTTGCAGTAAACTTCACCTCTATCTTCAGATTGTTATTCTTCAGCGTATTGACAAAGCTGGAGAACAACTGACTATAATTCTCAATAGGCACACTACCGCTTATTTTCACCCTCTTATAGGTCTTAGTGGCAGGTGTTGGCGCAGGCTCAGGGCCAGGAGTTGGCGCGGGTCCAGGTGTGGGTGTTGGCCCTGGTTCTGGTGAAGGACCAGCACTACCTCCTGCTGGCTTAGGCATCACAGAGGAATCAAGGAGCCAATAACCATCTTCCTGTGGATTTAGGAAAGGAATTGTTTCGTTATGATAGATTCTGGAGAAATGCTCAGGATCACCAGTTCCCACATTCCACATACCTTCTTCGCAGTATCTGTTTACAGTATCCTTGACAGCATCAACATTCAGAATCATGGGTTTATCATCGAAACGTAGGAATGCCTCATAGAGTTCATTCACCTTAACAGGCTTTTCGATGGTTGGCATCAGTCCGTTACGATTGATGATATTAAGACCTATCTTGCGAAGTACAACGCCATTTTCATGCAATTCAGAGAGCGTTTTTACAGTTATCTGTGCAGCAAAGTCTGTTGCAAACGTACCAATTTCCTGAGTACGCAATGTGTCACGCTCACATTTCACGACCGTATTGTATGCATGTATCAATTGCTCTTTGGCAGCATCGCCACTCATTCGTTTCCTATCTGCAATATCCTTACGCTGGTCTTGGTCTAACTGACTGCTGTACTCTGTCATTATCTTGTCGCAGGCAAGATATTCTCTCAGTTTCATGCTGAGAGCTGCCTTTCCAGCTTCAGAGCAAACCAAGAACAGCATCGTGTTACGATAAACTCTTTGGGAAGAGCCTTTCATCTGTGCCATCTGTTTGATAGCATATTGTGCAGAGCGACTAACATCTCCACCTGCTGCTACAGTATATTTAGGATGCATCACAACGAAAGTGAGCTGCTTCTGTTCTGGTACATCGCCACTTGGATCTACCAACACTTTCACTTGCCCCATATTCGCAACAGACTGCTTCACCATTCGCATGATTTCAGCATTCACTTCCTCTTCCTTCACATCACCCTTAGCCTGATTTACCAAGATGTTGATGTTAGGCTTCGACTGGAACCAGAAACTTTGTTCTCCACCTATGCTGCTTTTGTACATATAGTGAACCACGTTCTCCAGCTGATTGACTGTTGAGTCAATGTCAATATGCTGGAAGGCATCAGGCTTCAGCAGACACAGCTTCAGTTGTTTCAACGTCAATCCTCTTTGCGAAGACGAACCAATAGAAGCCATGAGCACAGTCGTGGTCACAGCTGTGGCAAGGTGGTATTCACCAATGTGATTTCCCACATTCTGCTCATCCAATTTATAAGCATTGCTGATAGTGCCAAACACATCAGCATGCATGACTGAATCCCATTGTGAACCCATCAAACTCGTTATCTGGCTTTGCAACGTAGGCAGGTTTTCAAGTCTCACGTCACTTGTCTGGATTAATGCCTGCGTACCTGCAAGTGAACTCTTACGGCTCCACAAATCTTTTACAATACTTGCCAACAGGCGCAACACACCTCTTGTACGTTGGAATTTGGAATCACTTCCCCAACGGATATGGAACAGGTCTATCAACTCAGGATGGAAAGGATAGGCTTTCTTGATACGCTCTACGTATGCCACTCTATCAGCTTCCGCTGGCAGAGAGTCCCTACGATTATGGTACATATCCTTATATTTCCTTGCAACCTGCTCAATCACATCATAGTTGGTGATACGATCAAACAACCTACGACGAACCACCTCGTAGATTTCCTCATCATCAACGGGCTTCACGCTACTGCCAACACGCACCACTCGTGTTTCCAATGCAGAAAGGATTTCCTGACCTATCTCACTCGAAGCCACCTCCCTGGCACTTGCTGGCAGGGTGCAGATAAGAACAGTCTTTGGAACTGAGGCCACCACTTCTGTCAAGGTTTGGATAAAGCTATTGGTCTGCGTGAATAGTGTACCACTTCCCACAACCTTGCCACTCGCTCTGTTGCAGTAGTCTGCCAGCTCATCTATCAATATCAGAGCTGGACTTGCCCCTTCAATAATTGGTTTAATATCCTGAGCCGTTGGAGCCACCATCTGGATGTCAGCATTGCGCACTCTTTCATATCCCTCGGGACCTCCCAACTGCCAAGCTAATTCACCCCATAGTGTATGGGTAATGATGTCATCAGAAACCTTATGACCATCAACAACGCTAACAGTATTCTGGGTAAATACAGCCACTCTCGCATGATCGAATTGAGGCATATCCTGAGGTTCCAAGATACTTGACGCTGTATCCAATCGTTTGAAAGTACTGCTATCTTTTACCACATGGTAGAGAGAAATCAAGGAGTGCGTTTTACCACCACCAAATCCTGTTTGCAGCGATATCACTCTGTTCTGACTCTCCTGGCCATTCAAGGCTTGTACCACTCGACGAATCAGCTCTTTGATACCCTCTGTCACGTAGGTACATTCAAAGAAATACCTGATATCTTGATAGACTACAGGTGCCGTACCAGAGGCCACCTCCTCAATATTAGCGGCAAAAATGCTCTCGTCGAGCACACCATCCCTAATGTCGCTTTGTGGAACAACCACGTTAAACCATGCGGGAAGGCCATTCCCATTGAAACCTTGTAGATTTTCCATATCCATAGTTTTTGTTAATCTTCAAATTGTAGTTCACCCATTTTGTGCACAATAGCATCCTTACACTTCTGTCTAAGCATCTCAGCACTCGACAACAAGCCTCTTACATCAGTCAAATCTTTACCCTCAGGCAAATGACCACTCAAGAAATCCAAAACTCGCCATTGGGGAGCATCGCTTTGTGGACATAATTCACGCACAAGTTTATATAACAGTTCCTGATTACCGCCACGATAGGCCAGCATCATACGATGTACCTGTGATATCATGTAGTCTGTTGGCTGAGTGCCCCAGTTGGGGTTGCTGCCAACATGCTCCTCTGCTGTAGCCAGATGCTGTTTGCTGCCTTCCGTAATGAGCAGTTTGTCACTTTGCAGACTGCGTATCTCGACATTCACGCCTACGCGAGTGTATTTGTTTACATCATCAAAATCACATTCGCCCATGCCATTCATCTGTAGCCAACCACAATAGAATTTAGTTTGTGGCTCGCCTGGTACTCCTTCGAGCAAAGCCTGAGCTGCACTTTCGCGTGCAAACTCCAACAATTGGCCAACGCTGACAGGTTCGCCTTCTGCTGTTTCTACCAGCTTGTAATGACCAAACACACTCACAGCCTGGCCAAAGCAAGCCGTCAGTAAGTCTGCGCCACGGAAGCCTAAGCCATAGAGTTTCTCCACTTCGTGCTTTACCAACTGGCGAATGTTATGTTTTACATCACCAAAGTCAGCATAGCCTTTACGTTCAGAGGGGCGACAAGCAACAGTAACAGATGACTCAAGTGTTGACATCTGCGCTTTAAGGGCAATACTTACTTCTGTATCCATAGGCCATGAGCCTGTAATATTCATTCTTGCATCAAGAATAGAATTACATAGAGTAGTCCATGCTTCGGTGCTTTGATGGGCAAACATAATGCTAACAATATCAGAAGTTTGGATTTCTATTGCATCAAAGATTGCAGTCAACATTTGCTCAAAATGGACCTTCGCCTCTTCATCACTATTACCATGGTGATGTTTAAGGGCAGTACATTCGTCTTGTTTAGGTGTCTTTGGCGTTGAAAAAACAATACTGTAATCATTACCTAATATTGATTTCAACCAAACGTAGAAAAAATCCGAAAGGTCAGCATACGCTATAGCATCGTAATATGGAGGATCTGTTATAACAGAAGTCAATGATTTCGAATCAAATTGGTTTTTATCTCCACTCATTGTATTATTAAATATTGAAGCAAAGGATGTTTCGTTTTCAATATATGAGACAATGGAGTCTAATTGACCAACACATGCTCCTGATAAATTAGAAAATGGATTCATCTCTGGATAATCAAAAACCATTGGGATTGCTTGACGCCCAAAAGGATGCTCTACGGTTTCTTGCAATTTATGCCAAACTCCAAAAGAAGTATTTCGACAAAGGACCTTATCAAACCACAATGCAAGATATGTCTTTATTACCAAAGCATAATTTGAATCTGTATCAATTAAAGAACAAACTTCTTCAATTTTGTTTCTAAATTCAGCAAGAAATATACTTTGTCTATTTGAGAATAATCCATCAAATGAATCAATACCCCATCCTGGTGTATTAAAATTGCGAACATTACCAATTTCCAATTTTTCTTTAGGTATAGACTCATCCTTCTTTAATCCTTGAATCTGGTTTAGATCTGAACTAACAGGTGTTCTAAAATTTCTGTTATCCCCATCTTCAATAATAGCAAGAAGGCGTTCTTTTATAGGCTCATTATTAAACTGTCTTTTGATTTCTGCAATGTTTGTAATATTACCGCAACAAGGACAAGTCAAATTTCCATGATGATTCCAGCCTTCTATAGAACACTCCCCATTTTTAATCTCAAAATCAATTTTATTCCCAGTGATAATTGGCGATAAATAATACCAGTCTTTGGCTTTTGCAGTTCTTCGTTTCGAGATATAGAATTGCTTGAGCATTGGAATTTCAGCTTGGCAACTTGGATTAGAACATTTTGCAGTCCTTACCCAATAATATACAAGGGGAGTCTTTCCCGTTGTAGACGAATAAAGATTTCCAACGCGATTCTCAGTCAAAGCCAATATCTTTTTTGCATAATACTCTACATCGAACGCTAAACGATTAGGGATATGATAGCCATCTTTATCATGAATAATGTTACGGTATGTTTCTTGGACCATTTCAATGCCTTTTTCGCCATAACGGCTGATGAACTCTTCATCACTATAGACAATGGGCTTTCCATACTTCTGTGGGAATTCTGCAGAACCACGCTCAATGATATGGGCTACTGGATTGATGTCGTTACCATAGCTGCGACAACCTAAGCGCGCAGCTTCTAATGGAATAGCTCCTCCACCTGCAAATGGGTCAAAGACGGAAGGCATTTCATTTTGGAAAGCCTCGATTGCTGATTGCAAAGTTTCTTCTGCCTGTTTTACCTGCTCAGTTTCAATATGTCTATTGGGTATAGAGTACAGTTGCTCTTCTGCTTTTGGAATAGCATCATAGAGACGATTAAACTCCCCATGCAATTGTTCCCAAGAAGCATCAGGTCGCTTGTCGCTCTGATAGGCTACAAAAATTAGCTCACGAGCTATACGAAGAATCTGTGGATTATTCTTATTTTCCCACTTTATGAGACACCAGTCATCCAATTGTTCTTTTGGCGAAGTAGATTTACCAGCTTTCATGTTTGTCTGACAAGTCTCTGAGAACTTGCCAATAAACATCATCAGACGATTACGACGATTATCCTCCATCTCGTCCACGATGCTAGTATAAGGAATGTCCTTGTATGGCTTATAGTGAAGTTTTCCCAACCCTGTATTCAGCAACATCTCTACAGCATAGTTGAAAGCCTCTGGGCAGTTGTCATCTAATGGGTCTGGGACAAGACTGGCAAAAACGATGGCACGGCAAACAGGCAATGGCCTACGAGCCCACCATAGATGGAGTGTTGATATGTGTCCATGACGAATGCTCTTATCACGTACGCTTTCTGCGGATATTTCTTTGATGGGCAATGCCACCTCTATAAGTTTCTTTGCTTTCATAATTCTTCTGTCTTATGCTGCCATTCCTCCAAGGGGAGATAGAACTGAATGCCTTTGGTCTTTTGCTCAAAGCTCATTCTGTTGGCAGGATCATTGATGATATTGAGTTGCGGTTTTGACTTGCAATTGGTGACGATATATAGCCAGGCTTTGGAGCCAAGCTGAGCCAGACGGTTCATTTCGTTTTCAGAGAGCATCACGCCGTCAGTACCAGCACGACCTTTCACCTCGATGTAGCGTTTCTGGCCCTGGCCGTCAATACTCTTCAGGTCATAGCCCACGTTGTCTTTAGATACATCCTCAGGATTGCGACCACTATCCTTTTCATAGTCCATAGCTGTTTGCATGGCAATAGCTTCTACTTCATCATCACGGCTCATACCAAAGCTATGTTGGTATTCCACCTGATTAAGTGGCACCACGTATGCACAGCCTAAGACTTCAGGAGCTACAGGGAACAGTTCCGTTCCTTCATCCAATTCCTGTAGGCGTATCTGTTTGCGCTGTATCAATTCTTGCAGGCGTGCTTCTTTGTTTGCCAGTTTTTGCTGGGCTTTCTCGTCATCAGCCATGAAGATTTTACCCTGCAATTCATTGATCTCTCCCTGAATGTCAAGGATGATCTGCTGGAAGGCTGACTGTAGGTATTCTCTTCGTCTAGCAGTATCTTCCTCGACTGTCTGCTGAGTCGTAAGAAGTAGTGGCTCTGTGATTTTGTCGTATGCCCAACTGACAACATTGGCTTCATTAACCACGTCTGGAGGCGTAATCTCTTTGGCAAACGCTGTAGGAGGACAGAGATCTAAAAGCTTGGCAGGAGAAGTCTGACGGAACTCACCATTCTGCTGGCATACCAAAGACAACAATTCGTTGGCAACATTAGGTTCGCCATCCTGATTTACATGATTATCTTGTATCTGATTTTTCACGAAGTAGGCGAAATAAGGTTCCTGGTCTTCTGGAGAAACCAAAACCGTTCCTTTCAACATCTCATCGTGGAAGAGGTCGCTGACCACGTCCACCAGACTATCGAACAAGGCATTGCCTGGATTGATGTAGTGAGCACGTCCATATTGCGCTGTGGAAGTCTGATAGTCCAAGAACTTCTGCTTGTCGAAGAAGAAATATAGCTGTGTCAGGTTCTCTGCATAGATATTGTATTTCTCCTTGAGTCGTTTCACAATCACTTCTGGAATAACATCTATCTGATAGATGCCGTCAGAGAGTTCACGATATTGACCTCCCAAGTATTTGAAGGCCCTTTCAAAGAACAGACGGATATAGATAGGTTGCAAACGACGCTCATCGCTATCTTCCTTCAGCAGGCGTGCCTCCTTGTAATCAACGGTGGTATGGGCCATCGCTTTGCTTTGTTCATCTATGCTCTGTTTGAATATACCGGCCAAATCTGTGGCAGATTTATCTATAAAGGCATCGAGGTCGCTCTCACGACCATTCAACACAGAATCGATGATGCTATCGAGGGCCACGCCTTTCAATACATCTTGAATGACATCGTAAACACGATCATCACCCAGCTGTTCGCGAATGATGTCAAGTTTCGTCAAGAGTTTCTTCAGTACCTGACCTTCACGAGTGTTGTCTGCCACCATATTGAACACCATTACGTCACTTTTCTGACCATAACGGTGAATACGTCCCATGCGCTGCTCCAAGCGATTAGGGTTCCAAGGTATATCCCAGTTGATGAGTAATCGACAGAATTGCAGGTTGATACCTTCACCAGCTGCATCTGTACATATCAATATCTGAGTGTCTGGCTGCATGAACTGGCATTGAGATTGGCGACGTTCATCTACAGACATACCACCATGAATCGTAGCCACAGTATAGCCATTATTATGAAGTCGCTCCTGAAGATATAGCAACGTATCCTTATGCTCTGTAAAGATAACCAGTTTCTCGCCATCAACCACACCTTGCGAGGTAAGCAGATGTTTCAGTTCCTTATATTTCTGCTCTTCCTGCTGCTGATTATACAGAGAATCTGCCATCAAGTAGAGTTCTTTCACCTCCTGCGTCTCTGCCTTAATTTCAGCAGGGCTCTTTGAAGTGGTGAAGAGCTTGAGTTTCTTGGGGTCTGAAAGGATATTATCCAAAGCATCGCGCTCATCATCATCCAAATCGTCAAGGTCGTCAATATTCAAATCGTCGACTTCATCTATCTTAATGCGCTGTTTCCAAAGCGATGGGTTACGCTCTAATTCATCTGTAAGACCCTGCAGGGCCATCCAACGTTTTTGCAATGTATTGCGGATGGCATAGATGCTACTCACCAATCTGCGCTGCATCACCTGCAATGCCAATGACACATGGATGTTCTTTGACTCTGCTGCCTCTTCTTTTCTCTTGGTCAGATATTTGGTGACAGCATCATAAAGATGCTTCTCGTCAGGAGTCAGATTATAACTGACGGTTTTTGTAAAGCGTTTCTTGTAAAGAGGGTTGCCGTCCCAATCCTTCATGTCCTCTTTCAGACGACGGATAAAGAACTTGTTGGCACCCGTCTCGCTTAGTTCTCGAACACGCTCTGTCACCAAGTCTGCTGTGGCAAAAATATCTTCATCGAGCAACTGAAGGAGTCGCTTGAAGGTGTCCTTGCGCCCACGATGTGGCGTAGCTGTCAGAAGCAGCATGTGCTCGCATTGTTGTGATAACATGTGAGCAACTTCATAGCGCTTCGACTTATATATCTTTTCACCATATTCGTAGGCCGAGAGTTTATGCGCCTCATCGAATATCACCAAATCCCAGCTGGTTTTCGACAAAACATTCATAATATCCTCACGGCTGACAAAATCAATACTGGCCACAATGCGGTCACTATTCTGGAATACCGTAGGTTCAGAAGAGAAGATGCTGCGATTAACCAATTTGAAGGGGACGTTGAATTTGACACCCATTTCATCCTCTTGCCATTGCTTGGTCAAGCCACCTGGCGTAATGATCAATATGCGTTCAACAATATGGCGCATCAGCAGTTCTTTCAGCAAAAGGCCTGTCATGATGGTCTTACCAGCACCAGTATCATCAGCCAAGAGAAAACGAATCTTGGGCTGTGGCAGCAGGAACTTATAGACAGCCTCCACCTGATGAGGCAAAGGGTCAACGACGCTACAATTGATAGCAAATAGTGGGTCGAACTGATAGGCAGATTTGATGCGTTCTGCTTCTGCATAAAGCACAAAGCGCTGAGGGTCTCCCTTGAAATTGAATTCACCATCTACAGTCAATAGCTCCAAAGCTTCTATCTGCTCTGGAGTTACGATTTTGGAACCAGCCTTTCTGGTATTCACTCCCGTATACGAAAGAGAATACTTCGAGCCAAGTGCTTGAATCTTAGTTATCTCTACAGATTCAGCAGGCGTGAGGCCAGACACTATACTTCCAACCTCTATTTTCAACGTTTGATCGGTCATTGTGGTAGGGACTAATCAATATTATAATACTTAAATTGAGGGACATAAAGAAAGCGCACCCGTCGTTCATATTCCTAAGCTCAGGCGTCCCTACCACAGTTACCTTGCAAAGCGAAATATACACAAACGGATACGCCTATACAGGCGTACCTTCTCCGTTCGTGATCTGCTTTGCAATTGTCGATTGTCATTGGTAGGGACCTTCGAGCTTTAGAATCACTTCCGAATCAGATACAATATCTTTTTCGACCCACAATGTCTTGCAAAGCAGCTATTTATGTCGTCCATTCGTCACTACAACTCGGACAACAGCCACAATGCATTTGCAAAATTACAAAAAGTTTTGGAATAACAAGCAAAAATCGAAGAAAAAGACAGATTTTTGCAAAAAAGCTTGGAGGGTATTGAGATAATTCTTATATTTCTTCGCAAGCGAAGCGGCAGAGCCGAGCGGCACCGTAAAAGTTTATAGATACCAGAACAACAGAACAACAGAACAAATACCGATTTTACATATAATAAAGAAAGAGGGGGGATGGGGACGAGCACGTAACTACATAGTTATAGTAAACTGTCAATTTTGACGTCCAAGCTTAAAAACAGCCTTTTAGGGCAGCTATCGCTACCTGAAGCGTCTAAATCGTATTAAACTTTATTATTTTTTAATACCGATGTTCATCGGTAACATGTTCTCATAATCTGTTCTTCCTTGCATGATTGCCTTGAAGAATTCCTTAAAATACTCCAGCGTTGATACGCCACACATCTTACACGTCTCGATAAACGTGTGGTAGATGACTGACACTTTAGCACCAGCATGGCTACCAAAAGTCAGCGAGTTTTTGCGCTCTACAGTCATAGGGCGAAGCGTGCGTTCTGCAAGTGAGTTGTCGATGCAATA
>NZ_JHVE01000032.1:0-15371 GCF_000619985.1 Prevotella sp. P6B4 | reverse complement strand
CAACAGGGCAGAATCATATGGCCTGTACTCCATGCAAATGCAAGGAGCTATCACCATTTTTGCCGCAAATATCAAGAGAATCCTCAAACTAATCTGAGCAAAGAATATATTTCTCAAAAAAAGCTCTTTAAGAAGCCGTATAAACCTCATCTGGGGGTATTACTGACCACAAACTGAAAATTGAAAAAAGCAGATTGCCAATCCGTATGTAACGGCTATATGCAATCTGCTTTTAATAAAAATCAAGGTTGCCCCCTCAAATGGAGGGCTTTTTCAGTGCCCTCCCGATTTGGCGGGGATTTTTATTATTTGTTCTTCAGCGCTGCGATGCTTTCTTTCAGCGAAGCAATCTTCTCTTCAGAATCGCTTTGCTTCTTACGCTCCAGTGCTACCACAGCCTCAGGGGCATTGGCTACAAAGCGCTCGTTGCTGAGCTTCTTCTTCACGCCAGCCAGGAAACCTTCAAGGTGCTGCAGTTGCGCTTCCATCTTGGCAATCTCGGCCTCAACATCGATCATGTCACCAACAGGTACAGCGAACTCATCGGTTCCTACCATGAAGGCAGAAGCGGTGGCATCCTTCTCGGTAACAATGCTGATACCCTTCAGGTTAGCCATCTTGATGATGACAGCATCAAACTCTGCGTAGTCGTTCTTGCCAACTACCTGCAGGTCGAGCTGCTCCTTAGGCGCAATGTTCTTCTGGTTACGAACCATACGAACACCTGATACTATCTGCTTGACGTTCTCAATCTGAGCAGTCAACTCATCATCGGCCTTGGTAGGTGTGTCGAGCTTCAGGCTGACACGCATGATGCTCTCGCCATCCTGACGGTCATACAGGTGCTGCCACAACTCTTCAGTGATGAATGGCATGAATGGGTGCAGCATCTTCAGCAGGATCTCGAAGAACTCAAGCGTCTTGTCGTAGGTCTGCTTGTCGATAGGCTGAGGCTCACCATTGATATAGGCGGGCTTCACCATCTCCAGATACCAGCTTGAGAACTCGTCCCAGAAGAGTTTATAGACAGCCATCAGGGCCTCAGAGATACGATACTTCTTGAAGAGGTCGTCAACCTCAGCGCTGGTCTGCTTCAACTTAGCCTCAAACCATGCGGTAGCAATCTTGCCAGCCTCGGGCTGCTCAATGTCTGCCACCTTCCAACCCTTAACCAAGCGGAAGGCGTTCCAGATCTTATTGTTGAAGTTACGTCCCTGCTCACATAGTGCCTCGTCGAAGAGAATATCGTTACCAGCAGGTGCAGAGAGCATCATACCCATACGCACACCGTCGGCACCAAACTTCTCAATCAGGTCGATTGGGTCGGGTGAGTTACCGAGTGACTTCGACATCTTACGGCCCAACTTATCACGAACGATACCTGTGAAGTAAACGTTCTTGAAAGGCATGTCGCCGATATACTCATAACCGGCCATAATCATACGGGCAACCCAGAAGAAGATGATATCCGGACCTGTTACCAAGTCAGAAGTGGGGTAGTAGTACTTAATCTCCTCGTTGCCGGGATTGTTGATACCGTCAAACAGTGAGATAGGCCACAGCCATGAAGAGAACCAGGTGTCGAGGGCATCCTCGTCCTGGCGCAGGTCGGCATCCGTTACCTTTGGATCCTTCTGCTGAGCCAGCTTCAAAGCCTCCTCACGGGTCTCTGCTACTACATAGTCGTCATTCTCGTTGTAGTAGTAGGCAGGAATACGGTGACCCCACCACAGCTGACGGGAGATACACCAGTCCTGAATGTTTTCCAACCAGTTCTTATAGGTGTTCTTGTATTTTGCTGGGTAGAACTTCAACTCATCGTTCAATACGGGTGGCAGAGCGATGTCGGCGAAGTGCTGCATCGAGAGGAACCACTGCATAGAGAGACGTGGCTCGATAGCGGTATCGGGGTTACGCTCTGAGTAGCCTACCTTATTAATATAGTCCTCAATGCGCTCCATCAATCCAGCTTCCTGCAGGTCCTTGCTGATCTGCTTGCGGCAGTCCATGCGGTCCATTCCTACGTAGAGAGGACTCTGCTCTGAGATGGTACCATCGGGGTTGAAGATGTCAATGGTCTCCAGATTGTGGGTCTTACCCAGCATATAGTCGTTGGTGTCGTGTGCAGGTGTTACCTTCAAACAACCAGTACCGAACTCGATATCCACATAGCGGTCTTCGATAACTGGGATGACGCGGTTCACCAGAGGCACAATCACCTTACGGCCCTTCAGCCACTGGTTCTTGGAGTCCTTGGGGTTGATACACATAGCGGTATCGCCCATGATGGTCTCAGGACGGGTGGTTGCTACTACAGCGTAGTACCCCTTCTCATCCTTGTGGATGATGTTGCCTTCGGCCTTCAGTGCCTCCTCGTTATCGAGTGTGGTCAGACCATCCACATAATATTTCAGGTGGAACAGATGGCTCTGCTCCTCTTTATAGATTACCTCTTCGGTTGAAAGAGCTGTCAATGCCTTAGGATCCCAGTTCACCATACGGAGGCCACGGTAGATGAGCCCTTTCTTATAGAGGTCAACGAAAACCTTGATAACGCTCTCGCTGCGCTTCTCGTCCATGGTGAAAGCGGTGCGGTCCCAGTCGCAGCTGGCACCTAAGCGGCGCAACTGCTTGAGGATGATGCCACCGTGCTCGTTGGTCCAATCCCATGCATGCTCCAGGAACTGCTCGCGGGTCAGATCGTGCTTCTTAATGCCCTGTCCAGCCAACTTTTTCACTACCTTTGCCTCAGTAGCGATTGAGGCGTGGTCGGTGCCAGGCACCCAGCAGGCGTTCTTGCCCTCCATACGGGCACGACGTACCAGGATATCCTGAATGGTGTTGTTCAACATGTGTCCCATGTGGAGCACACCTGTTACATTGGGAGGCGGAATCACAATCGTATAGGGTTGACGTCCGTCGGGTTTACTGGCAAAGAGCTTGTTGTCCAGCCAGTACTGATACCATTTCGATTCGACCTCTTTTGGGTCGTATTTGCTAGCTAATTCCATATATAATATTTTAATATTTTGCAAAAATCGCTGCAAAATTACTAAATTTCCATTTAAAATTAGTACTTTTGCACGGAAAATGATTGTTTTATGCATACAAAAGAAGAAAAAATGCAGGCTTTCGGTCGGTTTCTTGACGTTTTAGACGCGTTAAGGGCTAATTGTCCTTGGGACAAAAAACAAACAAACGAGAGCCTTCGCCCCAATACCATCGAGGAGACTTACGAGCTCTGCGATGCTCTCATTAAGAATGATATTCCTGATATTTGTAAGGAGTTAGGCGATGTATTGCTGCACATCTGTTTCTATGCCAAGATAGCAGAGGAGAAAGAACAGTTTGATATGGCCGATGTCTGCAATGCCCTGACACGCAAGATGATAACCCGTCATCCGCATGTATATCATCCTTCGCAGATTGATGCCGAAGATCCCAAACCACTGCCCTTTGTTCCAAAGGAGGTGAACGGTGAACAGGGAATAGTGAATAGTGATTCTGCAAAGGTAACGACTGTCGGTCAGGTGCTTGAAAATTGGGAACAGATTAAACTCAAGGAAAAAGATGGCAATAAATCTGTACTCGCTGGTGTGCCCGATGCTTTGCCTTCGCTCATTAAGGCTTATCGTATTCAGGATAAAGCCCGCAATGTAGGCTTTGACTGGGAAGACCGTCAGGATGTGTGGAAGAAAGTACGCGAAGAACTGGCAGAGTTGGAAGTGGAACTCAATCGGGAAGATAAAGAAAAATCAACTGAAGAGTTGGGCGATTTCCTGTTCAGTGTGATCAATGCGGCGCGCTTGTATAAGCTCAATCCGGATAATGCCCTTGAGAAGACCAATCGTAAGTTTATCGATAGGTTTAACTATATCGAGGCGCATAGCATCAAGATTGGCAAACCCTTGAAAGATATGACCTTAGGTGAAATGGACGCTTTGTGGAATGAAGCGAAAACAGCCTTAAAGTCCTGAAGTCCGTTGCAAAAAAACAAAAACGAAGATATGAAAAAGTTAGTTTTTCTGAGTGTGGCAATAGCCGTTGTGATGTTGATGAGTTGTGGTGGCGGTGGTCGTCATCAGGCTGAGCGTGAAGAGGATACGGTTGATGTGAACGATCTGATTCGCGATCACACCATTTATGGCCTCTGTAGTGGTATTCCTTCGGCTTCTCAGTTGAAGTTGTTGACGGATAATGGCGATACGCTGACGCTCGATATCACGCGTGCCAGAAGTGAACATCAGTTGTTGGGCTCCTTCAGGGTGGGCGATCGCTTGGCAGTGATGACCAATAAGGCAAAGACCGTAGCCACAGAGGTTATCAATGTCAACCTGTTGCTGGGCGATTGGGTGATGCCTGATCCGCTGGATGGCAGCGATGAGGTTGGTATCCGCATCAAGGAAGGTGGTGTGGCAGAGTCTATTGAGATGACCAATATCACCTATCGTACATGGCGAATCTTTAATGGAAAACTGGAGATAACCTCTATCCGTGAGAGTGGTGGTGAAGGTGAGGAAACTAACTTCTATAATATTCTGAAACTCTCCTCGGATACCCTGATATATAAGACCATCGGAAAGCCTCAGGATGAGGAGGAAACCCTGGAGTACACCCGTTGGCGCGAAAAACCACTTCCTGATTTGCATGGTTTGAAGCTGGAAGAGCATCAGGATGAGTTCATGAAAATGTAAACAAACGTCAGAAAAATTGGAACCATTCAAAGTTCATATATTAGGATGCGGCAGTGCCCTGCCCACGCTTCGTCATAACGCCTCGTCGCAGGTGGTCGAGGTGCGTGCGAAGGTGCTGATGCTCGATTGTGCCGAGGGAACCCAGATGCAACTGCGTAAATGCAGGGTGCGCTTTACCAAACTCAGTCATGTGTTTATCACCCATCTGCATGGTGATCATTGTTTTGGATTGATTGGTATGATTTCTACCTTCGGCCTGTTGGGGCGTACGGCAAAGCTGCACGTACATGGTCCGAAGGAGTTAGGTGACGAACTGGCCCGCCAGCTGAAGTTCTATACCCATGATTTAGGGTTCGAAGTGGTCTTTTATCCGGTCGATACCACCCAGCGTGCGGTGGTCTTTGAGGATCGGAGCATCACAGTCGAAAGCATTCCTTTGATTCATCGCATGCCGTGTTGTGGCTACCTGATTACTGAGAAACCTTCCCAGCCGCATATCCGTCGCGATATGATGGAGGCTTACGGGATTCCCAATTCACAGGTAAACAACATCAAATGCGGTGCCGATTGGACAACATCCGATGGCGATGTGATTCCTAACGAGCGTTTGGTGATGCCGGCTGACCCCGTCAGAAGTTACGCTTATCTGTCGGATACCCGCTATATTCCAGAGCTTTGGCAACAGGTGAAGGGCGTGAGCACCCTCTATCATGAGAGTACCTATGGCGATGACCATCTGCCACAGGCTGAGAAATATTGTCACTCCACAGCCCGACAGGCAGCTATGGTGGCGCGCGATGCCGGGGTGGGGAAACTGCTGTTGGGCCATTATAGCTCGCGCTATGAGGACGAGACTGTATTGCTCAATCAGGCGAAAGAAGTGTTCGAAAACAGCTATTTAACCAACGAAATGGATGTTTTCGATGTCTGACAAGCAGGAAAAGCCATTTTTTTAGCTTAAAATTTGGCTGTTTCGAAAGAATTTCCTAACTTTGCGCCAACTATAGATAGATTGCTTATGCGTAGACTTATACTTATCTCAACCATATTGTTCCTGTTGGCAGCCCCTGTTCTGGCTGTTGGCATGCTGATGGATCCAGCTCCTTCGGCGCAAGTCGATGGGCCATCGGTTGCTGTTGATGGGCGAACGGTGACGGTTAGTGGTGCTCAGGGCGAAAAGCTTCAGGTAGTATCATTAACTGGTCGATTGGTGGCAGAGTATGATATTGATGCCCCTGTACAGCGTGTGGAACTTAATCTGTCTAAAGGGTGTTACATATTAAGGGTAGGCAAAGTAGTCCGCAAGATATCCATCCGATAATCTTCGGTTTGTTGAGCATCTGTTGGTTGCTGACTTCCTGTTTTGGAAGTGGGGGTAACGAATTGACGGAGGCTGAACGTTCGGCATTTGGTGAATATGTTAATCAGATGGACAGCACGCTTTCTGGCGTGTGGTTCGATCGTATGGGGGTATCCGAAGATGCCGATTCGTTGTTGTCTTACCTGAACCGTGAACTGCCTCGTAATGGTTTGGATACGGCTGCATTTTTTGTGCCAGAGATAGCCAAAGATTTGGAGATAGTACATACCCTTGCTTTCGATTCTGTTGGTGTCAGCATCAATGAGGTTCTGTCCCGTTTGGAGGCTCATCTCACTAAGGCTTATATCCGTTATGCCACTGGTCAGCGTTATGGTTTTATGCGTCCTCGCGTCTTCAATCGTATGGATCCCAAGGTGGGCAACCCTGGTACCTTTGCCCGTGTGTTCGATTATGAGCCTGCTGCACCTGATACAACCGAGGCTGCCAAGAAGGTGAAGGAGGATGATAGGATGTCGTATCTGGTTTCGTCGGTTCCTGATACCTATATCTATCAGGCACTCCTCAGTGAGATGGATAAGACTACCGATGCTGAGAAACGCCGCGTACTGGCAATCAACATGGAGCGCTGCCGTTGGCAGATAGCACATCCGGAAGCTAACAAGCGGCAGATACTGGTAAATATTCCTGCCCAGCATTTGTGGGCGATTGATGGCGACTCCGTGCTCGACATGCGTATCTGCTGTGGCGCTGTAGCTACCAAGACGCCTTTGCTGCATAGTGCCATCAGTTATATGCAGATTAATCCGGAGTGGGTCATCCCGCAGAATATCGTCAAGACCGAAGTGTTGAACCATGCAGGTGATTCAGCCTATTTCGCCCGTAACCGTTATTTTATTATTGACAAGGAATCGGGCGATACCCTCAACGTGAGCGATGTAGGTACCAGTTCCATGCTTTCGGGCAAGCTGCGTATCAGTCAGCGGGCTGGGGTAGGCAACTCTTTGGGGCGCATTGTGTTCCGTTTCCCAAACAATTTCTCGATTTATCTGCACGACACCAATAACCGCGGTGCTTTCCAGCGCGATCGTCGCACTTTATCACATGGTTGTGTCCGTGTGCAGAAACCATTCGAGCTGGCTTGCTATCTGTTGCCTGATGCTGATGAGTGGACACGCGAGAGCATCCGTATCTCGATGGATATGACGCCTGTGACTGATCGTGGCCGCAACTGGGTTCGTCAGCATGCCAACGCTCAGCGTCCGTTTAAGCTGATATCCTATCGGGATGTGAAGCCATATGTGCCTCTATACATATTATATTATACAGCCTTCCCGAATCCTAAGACGGGTGCCATCGATTATTGGCCCGATCTGTATGGATTCGACAAGGTGATTAGTAAGGAATTGAAATGGATAAGCGGAGAGAGTTCGAGTCGATAGTAAAAGAATATAGCGAACAGCTGTATTGGATGATACGTCGCATCGTGCTCACGCATGACGATGCCAACGACGTGCTTCAGAATACTTTTCTGAAGGCCTGGAATGCATTCGATAGTTTCCAGGGCGGGTCGAAGGTGTCAACCTGGTTATCCCGCATTGCCATTAATGAAAGTCTCGACTTCTTACGTCGCAATAAGTTTGTGGCTTCAGCTTCGTCCGAGGATTTATCAGTGGCCAATGCCTTGTTGGCTGATGATTATTTCGATGGTAGTGAGACCGAGGCGATGCTCCAGGAGGCTATCGCTCAGTTGCCCGATGTGCAGCGAACGGTGTTTAATCTTCGCTATTATGAAGAGATGAAATACAGTGAGATGAGTAAGGTGCTTAACACTTCGGAAGGGGCGCTGAAAGCCTCGTATCATATCGCGGTGAAAAAGATTACTGATTTTTTTAAGGCACGCGATTAAACTATTTGGATATCAATACGTCATATATACGATGAACGAAGAAATGTACATACAGGAAAAGGTTGGAAAGCGGAATCCATTCCGTGTTCCAGAGGGTTATTTCGACAACCTGACTGCCCAGGTGATGCAGAATCTGCCTGAGCAGCCTCAGCAGCGTCGTGCTAAGTCTGTATTCGTGCGTCCTGTATTCTATGCAGCGGCGAGTGTGTGTGCTTTGTTGGTAGCTGGAGCCGCTTGGATGTGGCAGTCGAAAGCCGATACAACAGCTGTTACTGCCGTCCAAGCTAAGGTTGAGAATCGTTCGCAACAATCTGAGAATGAAGAGTATATGGATGAAGCTGCTGATTATATGATGCTTGATAATCATGAGATATAC
This sequence comes from Prevotella sp. P6B4, assembly GCF_000619985.1. Lineage (NCBI taxonomy): Bacteria > Pseudomonadati > Bacteroidota > Bacteroidia > Bacteroidales > Prevotellaceae > Prevotella > Prevotella sp. P6B4. The sequence goes on along the minus strand of NZ_JHVE01000032.1, from coordinate 7,074 downwards.
TCATACTTAGCAAGTGCGAGTGAGTAATAGTTATTGAATAGTGAAGAGTGAATAGAAAAATGAATATAGATATCAAACGAGGATGGTTAGTGAGAGTGATGGCGATATTGTTCGTTATGCACTGCTCGCTTTTCACTGCTTCTGCTGAGGAGCAGCAGAAGTTCTCGCCCGAGAAGTTTCAGGCTGATTTAGAACAGTATATTACCAATGAGGCAGGATTGACTGCTGAGGAGACTGCTAAGTTCTTCCCCCTTTACCGTGAGATGCAGCAGAAGCAGCGTGTGGTTTATAATAAGATGCACGAGCTCTTTAAACTGCCCAAGGATGAGGCTTCTTGCAAGCGTGCCATTCAGCGTCGCGACCAGTACGAGATAGAGCTGAAGCAGATTGCGCAGACCTATCATAACAAATTCCTGCGTGTACTCCCTGCTTCAAAGGTTATCCGTACGATTATTGCCGAGGATAAGTTCCACCGTCGTGCATTCCGCAATTGGGGCAATCACAACCGTGGCGAAGGGCATCATCGTGGTTCGCAGCCTAAGAAATAACCTTTGCACAGTATTTTTCGATCTCGCATTTCTCACAGTGAGGCTTTCTCGCTGTGCAGACATAGCGTCCGTGTAGCAGCAGCCAGTGGTGCGCATTGGGTATATCCTCTTCTGGGATATATTTGGTGAGCGCCATCTCCACCTTATAGGGCGTATTGTCGCTTTTGTTCACTAATCCCAAGCGATGCGCCACGCGGAATACATGCGTATCCACTGCTAAGGTGGCCTTACCAAAGGCTACACTCTGAATCACATTCGCTGTTTTGCGGCCAACGCCCGGCAGGGTGAGGAGCTCGTCGAGCGTGCTGGGCACTTCGCCACCGAACTTCTCCATCAGTACACGTGCCATCTCTACCAGATGCTTGGCTTTGGCATTCGGATACGACACACTTCTGATCCACTCAAAGATGTCTTCTTCCTCTGCTTCTGCCATCGAGGCAGCGTCAGGGTAGTGGGCAAACAGGTCTGGCGTCACTTGGTTGATACGCTTGTCTGTACACTGGGCACTCAGTACAACTGCCACCAGTAACTGGAACGTGCTACCAAAATCCAGTTCGGTAGTTACCAAAGGCATCTTTTCGCGGAAATGCGCTAAAATAGCATCGTATCTTTCTTTCTTTTTCATCTTATAAATAGATAATTACAAAGAATGAGGCTATCCAACCAAGGATGCAGAACTGCACGAAATGGTCTTTTACCAACGATTTGGTTGGGCTGCCACTCAGTCCGAACACAATCATATTCTGCAGATAGCGTAGTAAACCCGCTAAAACCCATCCGGACGTAAGGTAGACATATCGGGTGCCTAAGCGATGGATTACTTCTGGCGACATGGTGTACATGATGTAGCACACCAAAGTGACAGAAGCAATGATGGCTGTGGCCTCATTGATAAACGTCTTGTTGTAGCCTGTTATCGATACGCGAGGCTTTGTGCCTGTTTGTTCGTAGATGCGATAGTCGTCATTACGTTTGGTGAAGGCTAAGAACAGTGTTACCAGGAAAGTCATCATTACCAACCAGTGGGAAATGTAGATATCCGTTGCTATGCCTCCAACTAATACACGCATCACAAAGCCTATGGCAATAATTGATACGTCAAGGATGGCAAACTGCTTCAACTTCAGACAATAGCCGATGTTCATCAGCCAGTAACCAATGATAATGGCGTAGAGGTAAGGCGTATTTACACTCTGTGCCAATGGCAGAATGGCTAACGCACCAATGGTACATAATATCATCATCACATATCCTCCTATCACCGACACCTTGCCTGATGCAATGGGGCGATGACACTTCTTGGGGTGCTGTCTGTCGGCCTCCACATCCTTCAGGTCGTTGAAGCAATAGATAGAACTCGATATCAAACAAAACGACGCAAATACCGCTAAGGTAGGCCAGAAGAATTCCGGCTTCAGCAGATTGGTGCTGAAGAAGATGGGCGCAAACACAAACAGGTTTTTGAGCCACTGCAGCGGGCGAAGTAACTGTATATAATGTATCATAGCTGCAAAGGTAAATGTTTTCTTTGAATTATCCAAAAAAAAGTAGGAATAATGTTTGGTGGTGTCAAAGAAAATGTGTAAATTTGTAGCCATATAATCAACATATATGAATAAGATCAATTGTAAAGAAGTACCTGACTATTATACGCTTTGTATCAAGTCTGATTGTCCGATGGCCAATCACTGTCTTCGTCAGATGGCTATGGATGTATTAACCAGGAAATACAAGATAGTGCAAATAGTGAATCCCTTATTGACAGAACCATCGGAGAAATGTGAGTTCTACCAATCAGACGAGCCTCAGATCTTTGCTCGTGGATTTGCAAGGATGCAGGAAGAGATGTTGCCCAGGCAATACAAGACATTCTCGTGCAGACTTCAGGGTAAATTCGGACGTACAGGATATTTCGAGCGTAGGCGAGGGGAGAGGCTCTGTTCGCCCAAAGATATACAGATTATAAAGGATGTTCTGAAGGAAATCGGCATGCAGCACCTGGGCTTCGATGCCTATGAGCAGCTTTATAATTGGAACGATTAATAAGGAGATAGTCTCTACGAGTAGTACGGCTTGTTCCCGCCTGTAGTACGGCTTATCCGCACTACAGTATTCCATCTTTCGCACTGCAGTACGCTTACTGGCGTACTGCAGTGCGCACTAGTCTGTACTATATGGAAATATGAATTCCTTCTTAACGTCCCATCTTCCGAAGGAACATCAAATTCTATAATACACCATCTAAGGTCGGTTTATAAATTTATATAAATTTATAGATTTAACATTTAAAATTTGGAAGATATCGATATATTTCTTACCTTTGTCCCCTAAATGACTAATTCTATAAGTGATATGAAAAAGATTATACTGTTTGCGATTGGTTTGTTAACATCAGTGACCATGCTGGCTGAAGTTAAAGAATATGACGATGGAACATACAAATATACGTATGATACGGATAAATTGACGGCGACTCTAACAGAGGTGTTGCCTGTACAAAAAAACATAGAGTACGCTATTATTCCTCCTCAAATATTGGATAAATATCCTGTTACTGCCATAGGACCGGCAGCTTTTAAAGATTGCTCTAGTTTGAAATTGTTAACACTACCTGAAACACTTATGTCTATAGCTAATAATGCGTTTAGTGATTGTAAAGACTTAAAACATATTTATTGTAAGGTTTTAGATCCCAATAATAAACTCAACCCCGGAGGTCTGCCATCATGTTCTGATAAAAGTTTGGTGACGCTTTATGTTGAATCGCAAGAGAGTAAAGCTAACTACGAAAAAGATGAGGATTGGAACAAATATAGTAGAATTTTAGTTGGCCCAATGTCATCTGAACCAATTAAATATAAAGATGGTGATAATGATGTAACTGGTATGTTTTATGTTTGTGCTGAAGGCTCTCGAGAAGCAACGTTGATTACAGGAAAGAATGAAAAGAATATAGTTGTTCCTTCGACTATTAATATTAGTTCTGGTGATCAAAATATTGAATTTAGAGTTACAGGAATTGACAGACTAGCTTTTTCTGATTGCGGCGATATTACAAATATTACAATTCCTGAACATGTAGAAGTGATTGGACCTCAAGCTTTCAATGGTTGTAAACAATTAGAGACTATCAAATTACCTTCTAATTTAAAATCGATTAAGGAACAGGCCTTCAGTGGATGTGATAAATTAGTCCGTGTTGAATGTACTGCTTCTGCATTTGATATTCCCACCAATGTGTTTAGCAATTCCCTGGAAAAAACACTTTATGTTCTTGAACCAGATTCTTATCAGGCGAAACAAGGATGGCAAAAGTTTACTTATTTCATGGAAGGCACAATAAAGGAGAATGTTACATATGCTTCGCCTGAAGGTGTGAAAATGAAATTTATTTGTGCAGAAGAATCAAATCAAGCTACTTTAGTAGAAGTAGAAACAGATGCTAAGGTCGTTACAATACCTTATTCATTCGTGGGCTCAGACAATATTACTTATGTAGTGAAGGTAATTAATAATAATGCATTCTCAAAAGCAACCTCAATTGAAGAATTGACGTTCTTGGATAGTGATAATGGTGAGAGTGAAAGCTTGAAGATAGGAGAAAAGGCACTTTATAGTTGTAAGAATTTGAAGATACTTATTTTACCAGAACGACTTGATAGAATAGGTAAGGAGGCTTTCAATTCTTGCAGTAGGTTGGCTTATGTCTATTTTAAGAGTGTCCCATCTTCAATAGGAACAACTTCCATATTTGCAGAAGATACTAGAAAAAATGCTACATTGTTTGTAAACGAAACTTCAGATCCTGCAGCGCTGGATTTCACTCACGTTACTCCATGTACCGACATGAGCGTATTTTATAATAATAATATGAAATATGTAGGTTGGACGACATCATCAGGAAATGAAGCAATATTAATAAAAGGTGATAAAGACTTTAATGGGGCATTCTCTTCGCAAGTTCCAAATAATAATATTTATTACGACTTAGTTAAAATTGGCGAGTCTGCCTTCTATGAAAATAATTCATCTATTGGGTCTTTTGAAACTTTAAATATACCATCAAAAGTCAAGACTATTGGGGCAAATGCGTTCATGAATCATTCACAATTGAAAGAGGTTATATGCCCTCCAAGTTTGATAGGTATTGGCGAGAAAGCTTTTTGGGGATGCGGTAATTTGATAAATATTAGTTTAGGCGGCATAGAAACTATTGGTGGTAATGCTTTCAGAGATTGTAAAAAACTAGAAATGCTTATTATACCATCAAGTATAAATTCAATTAGTGGTAGTGCCTTTGCTGGTTGTGATAAACTTATAGAAGTTCAATGTAATAAAGAAGAACCGATAGAAATTGGTGTTGACGAATACTCCCCATTCCCTAATAATGACATTATATTATATATACCTCAGTCTACTGGTAATAATAAGAATCAGTATAGGGAAAAAGGATGGAATTTCCCCAATATCTATTATGGAGAGAGAAAGTATCACGATGAGGAAGGGCTGAGATATGTATATGGTGATGATGATAATTATGCAGCATTGCTCAAAAACTTGAATACATCAGGAGAGAGTTCATTTATTGCATCTATTAAGCCTTCTATATCTATACAAGGCGGCAGTAAAACGGTTAATCTCATTGCAAGACGTGCCTTTGAAAACAATCAATCACTTAAAACAGTGAGCATTCCCATTCCCAATGGAATAGAAAGAATTGGAGATTATGCTTTCAGAAACTGTAAGGTTTTAGAGAATATTGTTTTGCCATCTAATCTAAAGACTATTGGTAAAAACGCATTTGAGAGCAATAATAAACTTAAGATTGTAGATATCCCAGAAGGTACTACTAAAATTGGAGCTCAAGCATTTTATAATTGTGCATCTTTGGAAGAGGTTATATTGCCATCTACACTTATAACCATAGGTAGTATTGGGGATGAAGCGTTTAAATACTGTGACAATATTACAACTATTACGAGTAGAATAAAAGATCCGTTTGTAATTAGTTCTGAGGTGTTCACTTCCCCTAAGATTTCGAAAATATATTTGCCTAATGGCAATAAAGCTGCATATTTAGAAACAGCTGGTTGGAAAATATTCGAAAAGGATAAGTTTATAGAAGGAGAAGTATTTGATGCACCTGATAATAATCACTCAGCTATGGTTTATAAATGTCAAATAGTGGGTGATAAAAAAACGGCAACATTGATTCAAGTAACACAGACAGGAGAATTGGAAACTCTTCCAATACCTAAGACTGTCTCCTTAACTAATAGTGTTGGTCACATATATGATGGTGTATTAGTAACAGCGATAGGTCCCTCTGTCTTCAAGACGAATACCGATAAGGGCAATATCAAGACAATCGATATCCAGGCAGATATTGAGAGCATCGGTGCAAATGCTTTCCAGGGCAGTGAAATTCTGGAAGAAGTGAAACTTCCTTCGAGTGAGACACCAACCCTGATTTCTATAGGTGCATATGCTTTCCAGAAATGTAAAAGTTTGTATAAGATTCCGTTCCCATCAAGTCTGACCTCTATCGGTGATTATGCTTTCAGTGATACCAAACTGCCAGAGTTGCGTTCCGATAACATCAAGACTATCGGAGTCGGTGCCTTCAGCGGCAGCAAGGTTAAGGAGGTTCATCTAGGTGTTGTTGAGAAAATCGGCGAGAATGCTTTCCAGAATTGTAGTAACCTGAAGAAGCTTTGGCTACCTTCCACATTGACGTCAGTAGGCGAGGGTGCTTTTGCGGGCTGTAATTCACTTAGTCATGTAAGCAGCAGCATTGCCTCTCCATCTACGGTGATGAATGCTGACGTCTTCTCATTGAGCGGCGAGAGCACTACAAATCTGTGCACCCTGTTTGTACCTTATGCCTCAAAGGCTAACTATGGTGAGACCTGGAGACAGAGGTTCACAAATATAATAGGTGGTGACTATGTCGACGACCTGTCGAAGGACGATATGACTTATTCCTGCTACACTTATAAGAATGATGGTGGTGAGTTTATCAAGTCGGCCCTTCTGACGAAGTCTTCGTCGAGCAGCAGCCTAGCATCTGTACCTGGTACTGTAACATTGATAAAGGAGGTGACTGAGGGTGTTGAGGAAAGGACGGATTACACCGTGACCGATATTGGCAAGTATGCGTTCCTGAACCGCACTGGTATAACGAAGCTTGAGCTGCCTTCAAGCATTGCTTCAATTGGTGACAAGGCATTCTATGGTTGTAGTGGTATCAGTGAGATTGTATCAGATATAGAAAAGAAGGCAGATGTTGGTTTGCTTGAATTCTCGGATGATGTGTTTGATACAAATATTTACACACTTGCCAAGGTATACATACCATCTGGTGAGCAGAATCTGGAGGCTTATAAAAATACAAATGGCTGGAAGAATTTTGAGATACCTTTTGAGCAAGGCAAGTGGCTGGAGACAGTAAATGCAATTGGCGGTTTCAAATACAAATACCACACCGCTCAGAAGATAGCGACAGTGATAGAGATAGTTTACACAG
>NZ_JHVE01000031.1:0-17405 GCF_000619985.1 Prevotella sp. P6B4 | reverse complement strand
TGGTGCGTTAGTTCAGTAGGTTAGAATGCCTGCCTGTCACGCAGGAGGTCACGAGTTCGAATCTCGTACGCACCGCAAGAATCCATCATGATGCGAATCATGGTGGATTTTTGTTTTATGTAACTTTTTCGAAAGTTTTTTTAGCAAAACGTTTGTCGATTCAGATTTTTATTGTAATTTTGCAGCCGAAAATACAATAAAGACGACAAAAAGACAAATTATAGTATGTGCGGAATCGTAGGATACATCGGGAATAAAGAAGCTTTCCCCATACTGATTAAAGGCTTGCGCCGATTAGAATATCGTGGTTACGATAGCGCTGGCGTAGCTCTTATCAATAGCGATGGTGACTTGAATGTTTACAAGTCGAAAGGTAAAGTCGACAATCTTTGTGAGTATTGCAATGACAAAAATACAACCGGAACTGTAGGTATTGCTCATACGCGTTGGGCTACTCATGGCGAACCATCTTCGCGTAATGCCCATCCACACTATTCTGAAAGTAAGAACCTGGCCATCATCCATAACGGTATTATTGAGAACTATGCCGAGCTGAAGGGGAAACTGCAGCAGAAAGGCGTACACTTCGTTTCGGATACCGATACTGAGGTGCTGGTACAGTTGATAGAATATATTAAGGAACATAAGAATCTCGACCTGCTTACTGCTGTTCAGATAGCACTCTATCAGGTAATTGGTGCTTACGCCATCGCTGTACTCGATAAGCGTGATGCCGACCAGATTATCTGCGCTCGTAAACAGAGTCCGCTGGTAGTCGGTATCGGAAAAGATGAGTTCTTCCTCGGTTCGGATGCCAGTCCTATCGTGGAATATACTGATAAGGTGGTTTATCTCGAGGATGGTAACATTGCCGTGATTCGTCGTGGTCAGGATCTGCACGTGGTCAATATCCAAGGTGAAGATCAGAATCTGGCTGTTAAAACGGTAGATATCGACCTCGGTCAGATAGAGAAGGGTGGTTATCCGCACTTCATGCTGAAGGAGATTTTTGAGCAGCCAGAGTGTCTGACTAACTGTATGCGTGGTCGTGTGAATGTAGAAGCAGACCATGTAACATTGTCGGCGCTTATCGACTATCGCCGTGAGTTGCTTAGCGCAAAGCGTGTGGTTATCGTGGCTTGCGGAACTTCATGGCATGCCGGACTGATCGGCAAACAGATTATTGAGACACTCTGTCGTATCCCCGTAGAAGTGGAGTACGCTTCAGAGTTCCGTTATCGTAATCCTGTAGTAGGTAAGGGTGATGTGGTGATAGCTATCTCTCAGAGTGGCGAGACTGCCGATACGTTGGCTGCTGTTCAGCTGGCCAAGGAAAAGGGTGCCTTTATCTATGGTATCTGTAACGCCATCGGTTCTTCTATTCCTCGTGCTACTGATACTGGTACTTACATCCATGTGGGTCCTGAGATCGGTGTGGCTTCTACCAAGGCATTCACTGGTCAGGTGACCGTGCTCACAATGATTGCACTGGCCATGGGTGAAGCAAAGGGAACCATCGATCGCAATGAGTATCTGAAGATAGTAAAGGGACTGAGCGAGATCCCGACGAAGATCCGCGAGGTGCTGCAGACAAACGAGAAGGTGGCCGATTTGGCACGCACCTTTACATACGCGCACAATTTCCTCTATTTAGGACGTGGCTTCTCTTACCCCGTTGCTCTTGAGGGTGCGCTGAAACTGAAGGAGATTTCTTACATCCACGCCGAAGGATATCCTGCGGCCGAGATGAAACACGGACCTATCGCACTGATTGACTCAGACATGCCTGTTGTTGTCATCGCTACCCACAATGCGATGTACGAGAAGGTGCTGTCGAACATTCAGGAGATTAAGGCGCGTCAGGGTAGGGTTATTGCGCTCGTTTCCAAGGGCGATGACACTATTTCCAAGATTGCCGATGAGGTGATTGAGTTGCCCGACGTGATTGAGTGTCTGGAACCATTGGTTGCCACGATTCCTCTGCAGTTGTTGGCTTATCACGTTGCTGTTTGCAAAGGCAAGAACGTTGACCAGCCGAGAAACTTAGCCAAATCCGTTACTGTTGAATAAATTTAGGGCGATTCGTTTTTTAAACGTTTCGCCTTTTTTCTGAAATTAGAGCAAAAAGATATATTAAACGTAGAATATGAGAGATGTAACACTGGTCCTTTCGGACGGAACAAAATTTCACGGCAAGAGCTTCGGTAGCGAGCAGCCTGTAGCTGGTGAGGTGGTATTCAACACGGCGATGATGGGTTACCCTGAGTCGCTGACCGATCCCAGCTATGCCGGACAGTTGATGACCCTGACTTTCCCCTTGGTGGGAAACTATGGTGTGCCCCCATTCAGCGTCGAGGCTAATGGCTTGGCTACCTTCATGGAGAGCGATAAGATTTATGCATCGGCCATCATTGTGAGCGACTACAGTCAGGCTTATTCTCACTGGAATGCCAATGAGAGCCTGGGCGACTGGCTGAAACGCGAGGGCGTGCCCGGCATTACAGGTATTGATACACGTGAGCTTACCAAAGTACTGCGTGAGCATGGTGTAATGATGGGACAGATACTTTTCGACGACGAGCCCGATAACATTCCTACAGCAGAGTATGAGGGTATTAACTGGGTTGACAAGGTATCGTGCAAAGATGTTATCCGCTACAATGAAGGTGCTGGTCGCAAGGTGGTGCTCGTGGATTGTGGTGTGAAGAATAACATCATCCGCTGCCTCATCAATCGCGGTGTCGAGGTGATCCGCGTACCTTGGAATTATGACTATACCAACATGGAATTCGACGGACTTTTCCTGGCTAACGGCCCTGGTGATCCTGATATGTGTGTAGACGCTGTAGAGATCCTGAGAAAGCAGATGTCGGCTTCGCGTAAGCCTATCTGTGGTATCTGTATGGGTAACCAGTTGCTGGCCAAGGCCGGTGGTGCCACTATTTACAAACTGAAGTACGGACACCGTTCGCACAACCAGCCTGTTCGCGAAGTGGGTACCAACCGTTGCTATGTTACCTCTCAGAATCATGGATATGCTGTTGACGCCTCTACACTGGGCAATGACTGGCGCGAGCTTTTCGTCAATATGAACGATGGCTCTAACGAGGGTATTCGTCACCTGTCGCTGCCTTGGTTCTCAAGCCAGTTCCACCCAGAGGCCTGCTCTGGTCCTGTTGATACAGAATTTATGTTTGACCGTTTTATTGAGACATTATGAAAGATAATAGTATAAAGAAGGTATTGTTGCTGGGTAGCGGCGCATTGAAGATCGGCGAGGCCGGTGAGTTCGACTATAGTGGTTCACAGGCCCTGAAAGCCTTGCGCGAAGAAGGGGTGAAAACGGTCTTGATTAATCCGAATATCGCTACCGTTCAGACATCTGAGGGTGTGGCCGATGAGATTTACTATCTGCCTGTTCAGCCCTATTTCGTAGAGCGTGTCATCGAGAAGGAGCGTCCTGACGGCATCTTGCTGGCATTCGGTGGTCAGACGGCTTTGAACTGCGGCGTGGAGCTCTATCAGAGTGGCGTGCTGGAGAAATACGGCGTGAAGGTGCTGGGTACACCGGTGCAGGCCATCATGGATACAGAAGACCGCGAACTCTTCGTTAAGAAACTCGACGAGATCGGTGTGAAGACCATCAAGAGCGAGGCTTGCTCGGATATCGAGAGCGCACGTCAGGCAGCTAAGACTCTGGGCTATCCTGTTATTCTGCGTGCGGCTTACGCTCTCGGCGGACTGGGATCGGGTTTCTGCGACAACGAGGAAGAACTCGATAAGTTGGCCGAGAAAGCCTTTGCCTTCTCGCCTCAGGTACTGGTAGAGAAGTCGCTGAAAGGTTGGAAAGAGATAGAGTATGAGGTGGTACGCGATAAGTATGACAACTGTATCACCGTATGTAATATGGAGAACTTCGACCCTCTGGGCATTCATACCGGCGAGTCGATTGTGATTGCGCCTTCACAGACGCTTACTAACTCTGAATATCACAAACTCCGCGCACTGGCCATTAAGATTATCCGTCATATCGGTATCGTTGGTGAGTGTAATGTGCAGTACGCTTTCGACCCACAGTCGGAAGACTATCGCGTGATTGAGGTGAACGCCCGTTTGAGCCGTTCATCGGCATTGGCATCAAAGGCCACCGGTTATCCCTTGGCTTTCGTTGCTGCCAAGCTGGGTATGGGCTATGGCTTGTTTGAGCTGAAGAACTCGGTAACCAAGACTACCAGCGCCTTCTTTGAGCCTGCACTCGACTATGTGGTATGTAAGATTCCACGCTGGGACCTCTCGAAGTTCCACGGTGTTGACAAGGAGCTCGGCTCTTCGATGAAGTCGGTGGGCGAGGTGATGGCCATAGGTCGTAACTTTGAGGAGGCTATCCAGAAAGGCTTGCGTATGATCGGACAGGGTATGCATGGTTTCGTAGAGAACAAGGAATTGAAGATTAACGATATCGATGCTGCGCTGCGTGAGCCAACAGATAAGCGTATCTTCGTTATCTCGAAGGCCATGCATGATAAGCTTTACGACATCGACCGCATTCATGAGTTGACCAAGATTGATAAGTGGTTCCTGCAGAAGCTGAAGCATATCATAGATATTGACGAGAAGTTGAAGAAACAGAATATCAATACGCTTGAGAAAGACCTGTTGCGCGAGGCGAAGGTATACGGCTTTACCGATTTCCAGATTGCCCGTGCTATCGGATTAGAGGGCGAGACTCGTAATATGCACGAGGCACTGCTGCTGGTGCGTAACCGTCGTAAGCAGTTCGGTATCCTGCCTGTAGTCAAGCAGATTGACACCTTGGCTGCCGAGTATCCTGCACAGACCAACTATCTGTACGTGACTTACAGTGGCGTTGCCAGTGATATCCAGTTCGAGGCCGACAAGAAGAGCATCATCGTGCTTGGCTCTGGTGCCTATCGTATCGGTTCTTCGGTAGAGTTCGACTGGTGTGGCGTGCAGGCGCTGAACACCATCCGTAAGGAAGGCTGGCGCTCGGTGATGATCAACTATAACCCGGAGACTGTGTCGACAGACTATGATATGTGTGATCGTCTGTACTTTGATGAACTCACCTTTGAGCGCGTGCTCGATATCATCGATATGGAACAGCCTTACGGTGTGATTGTTTCGACAGGTGGACAGATTCCTAACAATCTGGCTGTATATCTCGACGAACAGCACGTAAACATCCTTGGTACTCAGGCTGTTGATATTGATGGTGCAGAGGATCGTGCTAAGTTCTCACAGATGCTCAATGAGATAGGCGTAAACCAGCCTGAATGGAGCGCACTCACATCGATGGAGGATATCGACCGCTTTGTGGACCGTGTAGGATTCCCTGTACTGGTGCGTCCCTCGTATGTGCTCTCGGGTGCTGCTATGAATGTCTGCTCGAACAAGGAAGAACTTGAGAAGTTCCTGCAGTTGGCAGCCAATGTGTCGGAAGATCATCCTGTGGTTGTTTCAAAGTTCATTGAGAATGCCAAGGAAATTGAAATGGATGCTGTAGCTAAGGATGGTGAAATTCTGGCATATGCCATCAGTGAGCATATCGAGTTCGCCGGCGTGCATTCTGGAGATGCCACCATCCAGTTCCCCCCACAGAAACTGTATGTAGAGACCGTTCGTCGTATCAAGCGCATCTCGCGTCAGATTGCAAAGGCTTTACATATCAATGGTCCGTTCAACATCCAGTATATGGCCCGCGAGAACGACATTCTTGTTATCGAGTGTAATCTGCGCGCTTCGCGTTCGTTCCCATTTGTTAGCAAGGTGCTAAAGCTGAACCTTATTGATCTGGCCACCAAGGTGATGCTTGGTCTGCCAGTTGAGAAGCCCGCCAAGAACCTGTTCGATTTGGACTATGTCGGCATCAAGGCATCGCAGTTCAGCTTTAATCGTCTGCAGAAGGCCGACCCTGTGCTTGGTGTTGATATGGCATCGACTGGTGAAGTTGGTTGTATTGGCGATAATACCGACACTGCACTGCTCAAGGCCATGCTTAGTGTGGGGCACCGTATCCCCAAGAAGACGGTGCTGCTCTCTACGGGTTCGGCTAAGCAGAAGGCTGAGATGCTCGACGCTGCCCGTCAGCTGGTCGACAATGGCTATGAACTCTATGCTACAGGCGGTACTTCTAAGTATCTGACCGACAACGGTGTACAGAATACCATGGTGTATTGGCCCTCAGAGGATGCACAGCCACAGGCCCTCGATCTGCTCCACGAGCACAAGATTGATATGGTAGTCAATATTCCAAAGGACTTGACCAGCCATGAGTTGACCAACGGTTATAAGATTCGCCGTGCGGCCATCGACCTCAATGTGCCTCTGATTACCAATTCACGTTTGGCTAGTGCGTTCATTCACGCATTCTGTACCATAAAATTAAATGAAATTGGTATCAAATCGTGGGCTGAATATCGCTAAGATAAGAGGGTAAAAGCCCTTTTATGACCCTAAAATGCAAAAAAATGGTGTAATAATTTGGTAGTTTCAAATTATTGCACTATTTTTGCAAAGTCATTGTATTAAATAATTGACTCTATAGAATGGATGTAGCAGATACTCTTGAATCTAAAATAAACCGCAGTGAGTATAAAATACTCATTGTTGACGATGTAGTAAGTAATGTCCTTTTGTTGAAGATATTGCTTACCAATGAGAAATTCCAAGTATGTACCGCTAACAACGGCACCACTTGTATTGAGCAGGCAAGAAGTCAGAAACCTGATTTGATTCTGCTCGATGTCATGATGCCTGACATTAGTGGGTTCGATGCTGCCATCATTCTGAAGAAGGACGAAGCTACTAAGGATATCCCCATCATCTTCCTAACTGCACTCAATACACCGCAGGATCTGGTACGTGGATTCCAGGTTGGTGCCAGTGACTTCCTGACCAAGCCTTTTAATAAGGAGGAGTTGGTGATGCGTGTGATGCAGCAGATTTCATTGGTGGCTGCCAAGCGTATCATTGAACAGCAGAATACCGATTTGCGTGCTACACTCGCCAATCGCGATAAGATGTACTCAGTTATTGCCCACGATCTTCGTTCACCCATGGCCAGCATCCGTATGGTGCTCAATCTGGTGGTTGCATCAACATCGCCTGAGACTGTAGGCCCTGAACTGTATGAGTTGTTGGATAAGGCAAATCGGGAATCGGAGGATGTACACGATCTGCTTGACAACTTGTTGAAGTGGACCAAGAGTCAGACTGGGCGTCTGAATGTGGTTATTCAGGATCTCGATCTGAATGATATTATTCCTGGTGTTGTTGAAATCTTCGAGATGATTGCGCAGACCAAGCAGATTAAGTTGAACCTGTTGCCGTCGAGCGATAGCCTTATTGTTACTGCCGACAACGACATGCTGAAGACGGTAATGCGTAATTTCCTGTCGAATGCTATCAAGTTCTCGCCAGAGAATTCGACCATCGATATCAAGATGAATTCTGATGGAGATTTTGCAAGAATCAGCGTCACCGACCATGGTGTTGGTATAGCTGCCGATCGTATCGGTTCTATTTTTAAGAAAGGTGATACTACCTACGGAACCGGCGGTGAGGAAGGCTCTGGACTCGGCTTGCAGTTGTGTCAGGACTTCGCCAGAAAGAACGGAGGAGATTGTTATGTAGAGTCCATTGAGGGACAAGGTAGTACTTTTAGCTTTACAGTTCCATTAAAGAAATAAATGAATACACCTATTTATATTATAGAAGAAACAAAGCTTCGCCGTAACCTCAGTCTGATTGCTGAAGTTGCGGCGAAAGCCGATATTGAAGTGATACTTGCTTTCAAAGCTTTTGCCCTTTGGAAGACGTTCCCAATTTTCCGTGAGTATATCCACAGCACTACCGCCAGTTCACTGTCGGAGGCCCGTTTGGCGTTCGAGGAGTTCAAGGCGCCTGCCCATACATACTCACCTGCCTATACAGAAGAGGAATTTCCTGAGATTGTGAAGTGCTCATCCCACATTACCTTCAACTCGCTGTCGCAGTATGAGCGTTTTCACCAGCAGGCCCAGTCAGTATCATTAGGACTGCGTGTTAATCCAGAATATTCGGAGGTTGGTACCTTATTATATAATCCATGCGCACCAGGCACGCGTTTTGGTATTACTGCAGATAAACTGCCCGAGCAGTTGCCTGCCGATATTGAAGGTTTTCACTGCCATTGTCATTGCGAGAGTGGGGCAGATGTGTTCCAGCGTACTCTTGTACATATCGAGGAGAAATTTGCTAAATGGTTCCCTCAGCTTAAATGGATTAATTTTGGTGGTGGGCATCTCATGACCCGTAAAGATTACGATGTGGAACTGCTTATCCAGTTGATGCGCGACTTCAAGAGTCGCTATCCTTGGCTTCAGGTAATCCTTGAGCCTGGTAGTGCGTTTGCCTGGCAAACTGGTCCGCTTGTATCGCATGTAGTTGACCTTGTGGAGGACAAAGGAATCAAAACAGCCATTCTTGACGTCAGCTTCACATGTCATATGCCTGACTGTTTGGAGATGCCTTATATGCCTGAAGTACGTGGCGCAGAGATTGTGGATATTGAAAAAGCTACCGAACCGATGACATATCGTTTGGGCGGTAATAGTTGTTTGAGTGGTGATTTTATGGGTTCATGGGTTTTCAATCACAACCTGAAAATAGGAGAGGAAGTGATTTTCGAGGATATGATTCACTATACAACGGTGAAAACTTGCACTTTTAACGGAATTTCACATCCTGCTATTGGCATGTTGCGTACCAATGGTGATTTAGAGGTTTTGCGCCGTTTTGAGTACGAAGATTACCGGAATCGCATGGATTAAGGCCTGATTTTGTAAAAAAATCGATAAAATGGCACTTTTTTCGAAAAAAAATGCCCGAAAAGTTTGTCAGTTCCAAAAAAAGCATTACCTTTGCACCCGCAATCAAGAGAGATGCCTCTGATAAAGAGAATAACGCGGAAATAGCTCAGTTGGTAGAGCACAACCTTGCCAAGGTTGGGGTCGCGGGTCCGAGTCCCGTTTTCCGCTCACTTGTTGAACAAAAAAGAGTCATTAAGGAATGGCCTTAATGGTAAAAATGCCCAGGTGGCGGAATTGGTAGACGCGCACGTTTCAGGTGCGTGTGCCGCAAGGCGTGCAGGTTCGAGTCCTGTTCTGGGCACTCTTTTTTATTCAGCGTATGTTGGAGAGGTGGCGGAATTGGTAGACGCGCTACTTTGAGGGGGTAGTGTCAATTGCGACGTGGGAGTTCGAGTCTCCTCCTCTTCACCATTTATAATTGACTTTTTTGCGGAAATAGCTCAGTTGGTAGAGCACAACCTTGCCAAGGTTGGGGTCGCGGGTCCGAGTCCCGTTTTCCGCTCTCTTAATAAGGAAAACAACGACAACAACATCTTTACTTTAACAACCAAATATGAATTTATATATTAGATATTTTGATAAGGAGACACTCGTTAAGACTGTTGACGAGGCTATCGATTTTTTAGCATCAATCAATGAGATTGATATGAATCCTCTGTTAGAGGCCGATATCCGCGAATACGCACAGAGCGACGTGTTCTATCCTAAAAGATATAAAGTTCACCCCAGGGTTTATTTCATTATAATTAAGACTGATGCCGAGACCATGCAGGACTTTAAGGACAAGAAAGCCGTACATCCTACTGAGGCCAACGCTCATGCTGCCAAGCAAACACCAGCGCTGGTTCGTTTGCAGGAAGTCAACGAAGGCTGGTATGAGGGTATTGTGGACTTCAAACGTGTACTGATGGTACCAGGTACAGGTAAATTCGAGTATCGTGACACACAATTTGTTGCACGTGTAAAAGCCTTCTCAGGTATGGAGTGTTACGAACGTATTATTGATTATCTGCGTGATCGTGTAGATTCTCGTAGTCAATTTCCGTCGCCTAAGGGGAAGAATTTTAAATTCCGTTTCTTAGGAAAAACTAAATAAGTTGCAACTAAAATCACTACAATTATGAATAAGGTTATGCTTATTGGCAATGTAGGCCAGGATCCTGAAGTTCGTTATGTTGATCAGGGTGTAGCTGTGGCGCGTGTTCGCTTGGCAACCACAGAACGTGGTTATACCCTCCAGAATGGTACCCAGGTTCCCGATCATACAGATTGGCATAACGTTATTCTGTGGCGCCGTTTAGCCGAGATTGTTGAGAAATACGTACATAAGGGCGATAAATTGTATATTGAAGGTCGTATCCGTTACACTACGTACGATGACAAACAGGGTCAGCGTCGTTATGCAACCGAGATATGGGCTGACAACATGGAATTGCTCTCACCAAAATCAGACAATGGACTATCTTCAACAAATCCTGAATGAAGTTACTGTCACAGCTCCAAGTCTTGGGGCTGTGATAGCGATTATTATAGCAGCATTGCTGCTTTTGTTTTCCGGTTTCGCATCCGGTTCAGAAATAGCCTTTTTCTCTTTGTCACCTCATGATATCAATGAACTCGATGAGGAGAGGGATGATGCCGACAAGTACATACTCCAACTCCGCGAGGATTCTGAACGCACTTTGGCAACAATCCTGATTACCAATAATCTGGTAAATGTCACCATTATTATGCTCTGCAATTACTTTTTTGCACATGTCATCGATTTTGGTGCTGCTTATTGGTTGCAGTTCGTTGTTATCACTGTTCTGCTGACCTTCTTGTTGTTGCTATTTGGTGAAATTATGCCGAAGGTCTATGCTGGTCAACGTGCTCTGTTGTTCTGCCGTCGGGTAGCTGGCAGTATCATGGTGCTTCGTAAATTGTTTTATCCACTTTCTTCGGTGTTGATCCGTTCTGGTATCATTGCTGAGAAGGTTGTACAGAAGGAAAATCATGCCCTTAGTGTTGACGACTTGGAACAAGCTCTTGAACTTACTGACGAGAATGAGCTCAAAGAAGAGAAGAATATGCTTGAGGGTATAGTTCGTTTTGGTGATGAGACAGCCAAGGAGGTAATGACAAGCCGTCAGGATGTTGTCGATCTCGATTTTCGTCTGTCCTTCCCAGAGGTGCTCAAGTGTATTGTTGAGAATAATTATTCGCGTATCCCAGTCTACCAAGACACTATAGATAATATTCGTGGTATACTGTATATCAAGGACTTACTACCTCATCTTTCCAAGCCTTCGTCATTTCGTTGGCAATCGCTTATTCGGCCGCCTTACTTCGTTCCGGAGACTAAGAAAATTGACGATTTGTTGCGTGATTTTCAAGAGAATAAGGTTCATATCGCTATTGTTGTCGATGAGTTTGGCGGCACCAGTGGTATTATTACCCTCGAGGATATCCTTGAGGAGATTGTGGGCGAGATTAATGATGAGTACGATGAAGAGGAGAAATTCTACACCCGTATCAACGCCAACACCTATGTGTTTGAAGGCAAAACCCTGTTGAGTGATTTCTACAAGATTCTTGATCTTGACGACGAGACATTTGAAGCAGTGGAGGGTGATGCTGACTCGCTGGCAGGTTTGCTGTTAGAAATCAAAGGTGACTTCCCCGAGCTTCATGAGCGTCTCGATTATGAAAACTTTACATTCGAGGTTACTGAACTCGATGGTCATCGTATCTCTAAAATCAAGGTCGTTATCCACGATCCTTCCTAATCAAATACTAGAAACAATGATTAATGAATATCAGATAAGAGTCAGACCGGAAGTGGCAGCGCAGCAGGATAGGTTAGCAAGCTATCTGAGCGATGAATATGGTATCAGTCCCAATAGTATCAACGGGATTAGGATACTTAAACGTAGTATTGATGCGCGACAACGACAGATTTTTGTCAACCTGAAGGTTCGTGTTTATGTCAACGAGTTGCCGAAGGATGATGAATATGTTCACACTGAATATCCAAACGTTGAAGACCGTCCGCAGGTGATTGTGGTAGGTGCGGGGCCTGGTGGTTTGTTTGCAGCCTTGCGCCTGATAGAATTAGGACTTCGCCCCATTGTACTGGAACGTGGTAAGAATGTTCATGACCGAAAGAAAGACTTGGCCAATATCAGTCGTACACAACTGGTAGATAGTGAGAGTAACTATTGTTTTGGTGAGGGTGGAGCTGGAGCTTATAGTGATGGAAAGTTATATACGCGTTCAAAAAAGCGTGGTAATACGGATAAGATTCTTAATGTGTTTTGTCAGCATGGGGCTTCGACAGCTATTTTGGCTGATGCGCATCCGCATATTGGTACCGACCGTTTGCCAAAGGTGATAGAGGCTATGCGTAATACAATCATCAGGTGTGGTGGCGAAGTGCATTTTCAGACTAAAATGACACGACTGGTGATGGATGATGGTGGTAAAGTGATAGGTGTTGAAGCTATCAGTCAGCATCCAGGTCCTGATACACAACAGCAATATGATGGTCCGGTAATTCTAGCAACAGGTCACTCGGCTCGAGATGTTTATCGCTATCTGGCTGATGCAAAGATTGAGATTGAGGCGAAAGGAATAGCTGTTGGTGTGCGATTAGAGCATCCGAGTCAGCTGATAGACCAGATACAATACCATAGCAAGCAGGGACGTGGTCAATGGTTGCCCGCTGCGGAATATGCAATGGTTACGCAGGTTGATGGTCGTGGCGTATATTCGTTCTGTATGTGTCCTGGTGGTTTTGTAATTCCTGCAGCTACCGATAAGGAACAGATTGTGGTGAATGGTATGAGTCCGGCAAGTCGTGGTACAGCATGGAGTAATAGCGGCATGGTGGTCGAGGTACGTCCCGAGGATATTGAGGGTGATGACTGTCTGGCTATGATGCGATTCCAGGAACAATTGGAGAAGACGTGCTGGCAACAAGGAAATATGAAACAGACGGCACCTGCACAGCGTATGGCAGACTTTGTGAATGGTAAGTTGAGCTATGATTTGCCTAAGTCTTCGTATGCGCCAGGATTGATTTCGAGCCCGTTGCATTTTTGGTTGCCACCAATGATTGGCAAGCGTTTACAACAGGGCTTTAAGACCTTCGGTAAAAACGCACATGGTTTTCTGACTAACGAGGCGGTAATGATTGCGGTAGAAACGCGTACGTCGAGTCCAGTGCGTATTGTTCGTGATCGAGAAACGTTGCAGCATGTTCGTATTCAAGGGCTTTTCCCCTGTGGTGAGGGTGCGGGCTATGCAGGCGGCATTGTGTCGGCAGGTGTTGACGGAGAACGATGTGCGGATGCAGTAGCACAATACCTTGGATACGCGAAAATGAAAGACTGAAAAATGAAAAAATAAAGGAAAAGGTTTGGTAATTCCAAATCTTTTTTTTATTTTTGCAACATCAAAGAGAATCTATTAACTAAAACTTGGAACGATATGAATAGGGAGGAGAAATTTGTAATTACAATCAGTCGTCAGTTCGGTACAGGCGGACATGAGATTGGTGCGGAAATTGCCAGAAGACTGAATGTAAAACTGCTGGATAAGCAGATTTTGAATGAGGTGGCTAAGCGCAACCAAGTAGTAGAAGAAGCCATGGAAAAGATTGAAACACGTAATCCGCTTTGGCGGGATGATTTTACCGATTTCTATCGTAACTACATGGCGAAAGCGGAATACGATGGTGCAGAGCAGGATCAAACCAGTCACGAGTTGTTTGACGCCCAGTGTGCTGCCATTAAACAGATTGCCTCGAAGGAGAGTTGTGTGATTGTTGGCCGATGCGGATTCCATATTTTCGAGAATCATCCCAATTGTCTGAAACTGTTTATTCACTCGAGCGAGGACTGCCGTAAGCGTCGAATTGCTCAAAAGTACGGTCTCGATGTGAGAGATGCGGCTGCGATGGTAGTGGACAATGATTATAGTCGTGAGCTGTACACGAAGACATTTACAGGCAAGGATTGGACCGATGCACGTAACTATGATATCTCGCTTGACGTACGAAAATTCGGCATAAACGGTGCCGTTGACTTCTTAATGAAGTGTATTGAATAGATTTTGCAGGAAAAATTTGTGTATATACCAATTTTTTGCTACCTTTGCATCCTGAAATTTCGAAGATAGTAATTACTAAAGAATTGGTATAATGAATATTTCCTACAAATGGTTGAAGGAATACGTGGATTTCGACCTGACTGCACAGCAGGTTGCTGATGCTTTGACATCAACAGGTCTGGAAGTCGACGCATTAGAAGAAGTACAGAGTATTAAAGGCGGTCTGAAGGGACTCTATGTAGGTAAGGTACTTACCTGTGAGGCTCATCCAAATTCAGATCACTTACATGTGACAACGGTTGATCTGGGTAAGGGAGAGCCATCACAGATTGTTTGTGGTGCACCTAATGTTGCCGCAGGTCAGAAAGTAATCGTGGCAGATTTGGGCTGCGTGCTCTACGATGGTGATCAGGAGTTTGTTATTAAGAAAAGCAAGTTGCGTGGTGTGGAGTCAAATGGAATGATCTGCGCTGAAGATGAGATTGGTATTGGCACCGACCACGCTGGTATTATCGTGCTGCCTGAAGATGCTGTGGTAGGTACGCCTGCTGCAGAATACTACCACCTTGAGAGTGATTGGCTGATTGAGGTAGATATCACTGCCAACCGTGCTGATGGTTTGAGCCACTGGGGAGTTGCGCGCGATCTTTATGCCTGGTTGAAGAGTAATGGCTATGAGACTAAGATGCATCGTCCTGATTGTTCGAAGTTCGTGGTTGATAATCACGACCTGCCTATTGAGGTGAAGATTGAGAATACTGAGGCTTGTAAGCGCTATGCTTGTGTGAGTGTGAAGGATTGCGAAGTCAAGGAGAGTCCTGAGTGGTTAAAGAATAAGTTGAATACCATCGGACTACGTCCCATCAACAATATCGTTGACATTACCAATTATGTGATGATGGCCTATGGGCAGCCCTTGCATACCTTTGATGCTGACATGGTAAAGGGGCATCAGATAGTAGTAAAGACTATGCCCGAGGGCACTCCATTCCAGACTTTGGACGGCGAGGAGCACAAGCTGAGCGACCGCGATCTGGCTATCTGCAATGCCGAGGACCCCATGTGTATTGCCGGCGTTTTCGGTGGTAAGGGTAGCGGTACTTACGAGACTACCAAGAATGTGGTGCTTGAGAGTGCCTATTTCCACCCAACATGGATACGTAAGAGCGCACGCCGCCACGGACTTAGCACAGATGCTAGCTTCCGTTTTGAGCGTGGTGTTGATCCCAATGGCACCATCTACGCCCTGCAGCAGGCCGCTATCCTGTGCAAGGAACTGGCTGGCGGTAAGGTGAGCATGGAGATTGTGGACGTGTATCCCGAGAAGATGGAGAATGCCGTAGTAGATCTCTCATATCAGTATGTTCACGGATTGGTTGGTAAGGAGATCCCAACCGATAAGATCAAGGCCATCTGCGAGAGCCTGGAGATGAAGGTGCTCGAGGAGACTGCTGAGGGCCTGAAGCTGGAGATTCCTGCTTACCGTGTGGACGTTACCCGTCCTTGCGATGTAGTAGAGGATATCCTGCGCATCTACGGATATAATAATGTAGAGATTCCAACCCAGCTGAAGGGTAGCCTGGTAATTAAGGGCGACGAAGACCAGAAGCACAAGCTGGCTAACATTGTTAGCGAGCAGCTTGTAGGCGAGGGCTTTAACGAGATTCTGAACAACTCGCTTACCAAGGGTGCTTACTACGAAGGGCATAATGCCTACGCTGCCGAGAACTGCGTAAAGATTATGAACCCACTGAGTACCGATCTGAATGTGATGCGCCAGACATTGCTGTTTGGTGGTTTGGAGAGCGTACAGCACAATGTGAACCGCAAGCGCGGAAACCTGCGATTCTTTGAGTTCGGTAACGTATATACTTTCGATCCCGAGAAGGCTAACCTCGACGATCCTATGCAGGCTTACAAGGAACAGTATCATGCTGCCCTGTGGCTCACAGGTAAGCGTGTTGAGGGCAGTTGGGCTCATGCTAACGAGGAGAGTAGCTTCTACGAGCTGAGCGCCTACGTTGAGAATATTTTGCGTCGTATCGGTGTTAAGCCCGGTATGATTGTTCGCAAGAAGAGCGAGAACGACATCTTCTCGGCCGGTCTTACTATCGAGAACCGTGGAGGTAAGAAACTCATCGAGATGGGTATTATTACCAAGAAGCTGCTGAAGCTGTTCGGACTGGATGCACCTGTATTCTATGCCGAATTGAACTGGACTGCGTTGATGAAGGTAATTAAGAAGAACGAGGTGCTTTATACCGAGGTACCAAAGTTCCCGGCCGTTAGTCGCGACCTGGCTCTGTTGGTTGACAAGAGTGTAGAGTTTGCCCAGATTGAGCAGATTGCTCGCCAGACCGAGAAGAAGTTGCTGAAGAAGGTTGAACTGTTTGACGTTTATGAGGGTGACAAGCTGCCTGCAGATAAGAAGAGCTACGCCGTGAACTTTATCCTCCAGGACGAGGAGAAAACCATGGGTGACAAGCAGATTGAGGCCATCATGAACAAGCTTATAGCGCAACTCAAAAAGCAGCTGAATGCGGAACTGAGATAAATGGTAAAATGTAAATAGTAAAATAGTAAATTAATATGGGAAGAGCATTTGAATATCGTAAAGCTACAAAGCTGAAGCGATGGGGCCATATGGCCAAGACATTTACAAAGATTGGTAAGCAGATTGCTATCGCCGTAAAGGCAGGCGGTCCAGAGCCCGAGAACAATCCCGCACTGCGTGCTATCATTGCTAACGCAAAGCGCGAGAATATGCCAAAGGATAACATCGAGCGTGCTATCAAGAATGCTATGGGTAAGGACCAGAGCGATTACAAGGAAGTGACTTATGAAGGATACGGACCTCATGGAATCGCAATCTTTGTTGAGACCCTTACCGATAACACAACACGTACTGTGGGTGATGTTCGTTCGGTATTCAACAAATTCAATGGTAATCTGGGAACTCAGGGATCTCTGAGCTTCTTGTTCGATCACAAGTCTGTGTTCACTTTCAAGAAGAAGGATGGACTGGATATGGACGAAATGATTCTCGACCTGATTGACTACGGTGTAGAGGATGAGTATGATGAGGACGAGGAAGAGAACAGCATTACCATCTATGCAGATCCTTCAAGCTTTAGTGCTGTGCAGAAGCATTTGGAGGAGAATGGATTCGAGGTAACAGGTGCTGAGTTCACCCGTATTCCTAACGATCTGAAAGACGTGACTGCCGAGCAGCGCGAGACCATCGATAAGATGGTTGAGAAACTCGAGGACTTCGATGACGTTCAGACCGTTTACACAAACATGAAACCTGAGGAGGTTGCAGAATAAGAAAAGAAAGTCCCTCGCCATGTGAGGTGAACCCCGAAAGTTAGACAAAAAACTTTCGGGGTTTATTATGTTAGAAAGAAAAAGAAAGAAACATGATTACGCAGACCGTCTAAAGTA
>NZ_JHVE01000030.1:0-24625 GCF_000619985.1 Prevotella sp. P6B4 | reverse complement strand
AGGCTTTAAGTTTGGCGTAGGCTATCATTACGTGATCCGTCGTAACGGAGAAATTGAGGCTGGCCGACCGGAATGGATGGTGGGTGCGCACTGTGTGAACCACAACAAGTATTCGATAGGCGTGTGCTACGAAGGTGGTTACGACGCCCGTGGTCAACCCGCCGACACCCGCACCCCGGCTCAGAAGTCAGCCCTCCGCCAGCTACTCGCCGACCTGCACCGTCGCTACCCCCGCGCCGTCATCGTAGGCCATCACGACCTGAACCACCGGAAGGCCTGTCCCTGCATAGCCAACGTAGCCCGCGAGTACGCCGACCTCCAGCCGGAGTAAACCCAACAATCCCCGCTCAGTGGTGGGGATTGTGTTGTGTCTTATTTCAGTTCAAATTGTTTCGAAAGTAGTTCTTGGCTATTAGGACCAATCATGACATTGAATGCGCCAGGCTCCACAATATGTTCTAATTGGAGATTGTAGAAACTTAGCAGGTCGTCTGTAATCTCGAATGTAACCGTTTGACTTTTACCGGGCTTCAGATGAATACGCTTAAATCCTTTCAGTTCTTTGACGGGGCGGGCAATGCTGGCTGATACATCGTGGATGTACAACTGGACAACCTCATCGCCGGCTCGTTTCCCTGTATTCGAAACTGTTATGCTTGCACGAATGACTTCACCTTTCTTTTTCTGAGTGGCACTCAAAGTCATATCGCTATATTTGAAAGTAGTATAGCTTAATCCATAGCCGAAGGGAAATACAGGATCGAGCGGACTGTCGAGATAGTTCAGAGCGTACTTTGAAAACCATTTCTGGTCAGTAGTGGGGCGTCCGGTTATCAGATGATTGTAATAACAGGGCTCGTGACCAGTTGATAAAGGGAATGTGGTAGTGAGCTTTCCACTTGGATTAACATCGCCAAAGAGTATGTCGCAGATAGCATTTGCGCTCTCACTGCCTCCAAACCAAACGTTTAATATGGCAGGGATATGCTCTTTCTCCCACTTCATGACTACTGGACGTCCTGTGAAATATACAATTACCACGGGTTTGCCAGTTGCTTTGAGCGCTTTTAGCAGGCGCATCTGTGTGTCAGGCAAATTCAGGTCGCTACGACTGGATGACTCACCGGTCATTTCCTGCGACTCACCAATAGCAGCAACAATGATGTCGGCTTGACTTGCCACTGCCAATGCCTCGTCGAGCAGTTGCTGTTCTGTGCGTGCATCACGTATGCCTGTATCCCGATAGGCTCCATGGCTCTCTATTTTGGCACTCTCATAGAAATTACTCCCTTTTGCATAGAGCACTTTAGCACGGTTTCCTACAGCATCGCGCATGGCGTCTAACAGTGTGAGATAGGGAAAGTCGCGTACTGCCGATGGTGTCCACATGCCTAACATGTTCTCCTTTCCATCAGCCATAGGCCCTATCAAAGCTATTGTTCCTTTCCGGTCTAAGGGTAGCAGATTATCTTCATTCTTAAGCAGTACAACACTCTCGGTAGCCACTTTTCTGGCAAATGCCCGATGCTCGTCGGTAAACACCAGTTTCTTGATATCTTTCTTATCGCAATAACGATAGGGATTATCGAATAGTCCTAAGTCCCATTTTGCTCTCAGAATTCTACGGCATGCTTTATCGATGTCGGCCTCAGAAATCTTGCCTTCCTGCAACGACTTGGTTAGTGTACCAATGAATCCTCTTGAGCACATGTCCATATCGGTCCCTGCCTTCAAGGCTTTCATTGAAGTTTCCTGTTGATTGCCACATCCCCAGGTGATCGCTTCGTTGATACTACCCCAGTCGGTTACTACAAAACCCTTGAATCTCCACTCATCGCGTAATAGCTTAGTGAGAAGCCATGGACTCAGTGTGGCAGGCACATAATCGATGGTGTTAAATGATGACATAACGCTACCAACACCTGCATTCACAGCAGCGTGATAGGGGGCTAGATAATCGTTGTACATGCGAACACGGCTCATATCGGTGACATTATAGTCGAGCCCCGACTCAACAGAGCCATACAAGGCGAAATGCTTTACGCAAGCCATCACTTCGTTGGTATGGTAGGTGCCACCTTTGGTCTTGTCGCCCTGATAGCCTTTTACGTATGCTTCAGCAATTCTGCTTCCTAAGTATGGATCCTCACCGGCACTCTCAGCGATACGGCCCCAGCGTGCGTCTTTCGAAATATCAACCATCGGACTGTACACCCAGCAAATGCCATCGGCAGCTGCTTCGCTGGCAGCTATCCTGGCGCACTGTTCTATAGCCTTGATGTCCCAGGTACATGCCAGTCCTAATGGTATGGGAAAGATGGTGCGATAGCCATGTATCACATCCAAACCGAAAATGAGCGGAATGCCCAATCGGCTCTTCTCAACAGCATATTTCTGGACTTCATAAATTCTACTGGCATTCATCAAACCGAGGTAGCCACCGACAAGACCTTCCTGTAAATCCTTTTGTTCAACACCTTTCTGACCGATTCCTGTATCGATGCTGCCGGCATCAATCAGGTTTAACTGACCGATTTTCTCCTCAACAGTCATTCGTGACATTAAGTCGTCAATAAACTTATCGCCCTTGTCGGTTACGTCTTTAAACATGAACTTTTCTAAGATTTCCTTTGAGTCTACCTTTTGTACGCATCCGTTATAGCGGTCGATGGCGATACTGGCCGCTATGGCAGAACTCTGACCTAACACCATGAAAACAGGTTCCATGCGGATAGAACCGTATGCAATATGGGAGGCCGACAGACAGACGGGGACTATCAGATTGGATGCCTCTTCCTGTTTAGGAGTGATGGCACCATACGATATTGGATAAATGCCTGCTGGCGGAACCTCGACATTGCCTTCATTTTTCACCATACCGTTTACTATGCAGCGGCTGCAGTTATGGCTGTCCATATTATAGGCAGCCCAGCCTATAGAGTCGGTAGCTATAATCCGGCGCTCACAGTGAGCTTGTGTCATAACGGTACGTCCAATCATGCGACGTGCTTCACGGATGTACAACTGGGGTGTGAAGTGATTACTCTCTGCATACTCATCCTTGGGATAACCCCAATGTTTGATTTCATCACGTATGCTCTGTGGTATTCTGGGGTCGTGCCCCACGAAATATAGTAAGCCCTTCGTGTAGTCCAGGTGATCCTTGAATATCTCATCACGTTTGGCATAACTTCCCTCGGGATAGTCCCAGTTGGCACCAATCATGTCGGTCGAAAAACCATTACGGTTGTTGATGTCTGTCTTATGGTTTGGCATCATCGACCAGATGAAAATCTGATTGATACTGGTTGGCTTCTGCTTCTCAATCTGGCGTATCAACAGTTCATACTTCTCGGGCGCATAGTTCTCGGGTTTAGTGATTTCTATGCGGTTGGCTGGATTGTTTGTTAGCGTTATGCGGAAATTATAGGCCTGCACACGCTTGTCGCCATTGCCCTGAGCGCCCATTTCTACAGGTTGGATGCCATAAAGAATACCGCTGGCAGGATTGCCTTTCTCTACATAGGGATCGATACCGTCGGGCAGCTGATGACCATCAAGCATCTGTACACCATTGAGCGTTTCATGATAGGTTGCATTCGACTCACGACCTACCGTGTATGATACTCCAGCCCGGGCCATCAGGTCGCCTTCGTAGCTGCAGTCAATAAACACTTTTGCTTTTACCTTACGCGTCTTTCCTGTTACAGGGTTCTCGAGCGTGATACTTTCTATTTTATGTTTGTTTTTCTGTGCTGACAGAATGCGGTTTTGGTAGAGCACCTGTATATTTGAGTCATTCAGATATTTCTGGTAGATTTCAAGTGCGACATGTGGCTCAAAGGTAAAGGCAGCCTCTTTCTTTCCATAATGGGCACCCACCTGACGATAGAAATCCATAGCCATACCCTTGATGATATCTACATGTCCGATATCGGTCAGACCAAGTCCACCAGTTGTCATACCTCCAATTCTTGTGGTAGGCTCTATCAGCAATACGCTTTTACCTTGTTGCTTGGCTGTATAGGCTGCTATCACGCCAGCCGATGTGGCGCCATACACGCACACATCTATAGGCTGGGCGTTGATAGTCAGGGAAACGCAAGCTAAAATAACTGTGATTCCTTTTCTTAACATATAACCAATAATAAAACAGATTAATATTCAGGGTTCTGAGTGAGTTTGGGGTTCACAAGAATATCATCGGCAGGAATGGGCCAGAGATAATTCTTCTTGGCATCGAACTGCATCTGATAGAACTTAACGATATAGCCATTGGCTTCCATCTCACTCAGGTCGGGGATGCCATTCTCATCGATGGCAGGAACACCACCTACGGGGAAATTGCCATTGTCCCAGTTGTCGAGTATCTGCTGGAACCCTACGGAGAGATCCCTGTTCGACTCTGCACCTCGTTTCCCGTTCCAGGCTGCAGATCCAGACCACGAACGGTTGAGATAGTACATGGGTACATTATGCGTCTTTTCCATAATGTGCCAGCGCAATAGGTCGCGATAACGGATACCCTCGAATGCAAACTCTGAACGACGCTCTATCCTGATGAGCTTTCGGATGGCAGCCTGCGAAGTTGCCATGGCACGTGGATAGGCGATGTTGGTACCCTGATAAGCGCGCTGACGTACGAGATTAACAGTCTTGTCGAGAATCTCTTGGGTACACTTGCCAAGTTCGTTCATTGCTTCTGCATACGACAACAGTACTTCAGCATAGCGCATATATGGATATACATTATCGCCGATATTCGAGTTTGAACGATAGTCGGTCCAGTTGTCCTTCCTGAATTTACGGATAATCAGACTATTGTAGGCCGAGTGCTCGTTTGCACCTTTACCATCGGTGTTAACCACCATCTGACCGGTAGAAACCTGATAGACGTTGACGGCATAAGGGTTAGGATTATACTCGTAGCCATAAGCAATATAGTCGGGATACTTCTCTGGGAAAGTGCCATCGACCTTTGATTGTTCATACTCATCGAAATCTTTAGAATACTTTGTCTTGAAAGGCTGAATGGTGCAAGCCAGTCGTGGGTCGCGGTTCTCGAACGGATCCTTGGGATTGTAGAGTGGTGACTCATCGATGGGCAGACCGTCGATACAGGTGAATGAACAGAGTAGGGGTAATGATGGGCCTGTGTTGCAATAACCACCAATCTTACGTGTCACGTAGTTGGGTAGGGCACTGAAGAAACCTACACCATATTTCAGGTTAATATCAGCCTTAAAATAGAATATGAGTTCAGGTGATGTGTCGGCTGTGAACAACGAGGCAAAGTCGTTATGGAGTTGATATGTACCTAACGCCATGCACTGCTCGGCAGCTGTGGCTGCAATCTGCCAGTCGCCGTGGAACAAGGCTATACGAGTCTTGAAGGCCAATGCGGCTCCTTTGGTTGGACGCATGGTGCCTACGAATTTTTCTGGCAATAAGCTATAGGCTTTGTCCAGACATTCGTAAGCAAACTGCAATACCTCGGCTTTTGGACTGCGCTCTGCCTCGTAGGCTTCATCAAGCGACATGCCAGTCTTATTTAATACACAGTCGCCATAGTACATAGTCAGTGTGCCATAGGCACAGCCCACCATGAAGTAGGCTTCGCCCTTATATTGGTTGAGCTTGGCTTCGGTGATACCAGCAGGCGTCTTATTTTCCAAAGCATCCAGAATCTTCAGCGATCTTGAGATGGCTTTGTAGGCACTCGACCATCTTTCGGTAGTGGTACCCGACTGAGAAGTGACGGTGCCCAATGTGAATTCGTTAGATCCATTACGGTTCAGAATATCATCGTCCCAATCTAATCCATCGATAGGAAAGAATGCTGTTCGCCATAGGTCGTTCAACGACATTTCGGTCTCTTCCTCGTCGTTGTACCAGTTCTCACTTGATGCTTGCGACAATGGATTAATGTCGAGGTTGGCACAGGAACTTAAGGTCAGCATCAGAACCAGAAGCGGGAAATATATCTTTTTCATAATCATTGTTCTTTATTGAATAGTTTTTATAATGAAATATTGAATCCAAACACATAGGATGAAAGCAGATAGTCGCCACTGCCGTATTCTGGGTCGTATCCTTTAGGATAGTTGGAGAAGGCAGGCAGATCGCTGGCACTGAAGTATACTCTGAGTTTTTTAACCTTGAACTTGCTGGTGATAACTGCAGGAATAGTGTATCCCAGAGTGATATTCTTGATGCGCATATAGGCACCGTTAAACAGGTAGAAATCGCTCATGGCCAGCGTGTTTGCAGTGTTTGATGTCAGCTTAGGATACTTCATCTGTGCATTCTGCTCATCGGTGTTGTAAGGACTCCAATGATTGTTGACAAGCAGTTCGGGAATGCTGGTGGTCTGATATTCGTATGCGTTCACCCAACTACTTTTGATGTAGGCTAACTGATGACCGATACCCTGGAAAGACAGGTTGAAGTCGAAATCCTTCCAACTGGCCCATAATGAACCGCCATACATCAACTCTGGCATAGAGTTACCTAAACGTACACGGTCGCCACTGGCAGTGATGTTTCCGTCTTCGTTGATATCGGCATAACGGATGTTACCTGGTCCATCGTTCTTTGTCAGTACGGCTATGGGGGTACCATCGGCATCAGTCATGGCTGCTTCGTTCAGGATGATTCCTAAATTGCGATAACCATACCACTCGTTGTAGTAAGAGCCCTCTTCGGTCAGTTTGTTATCGCTGATAACTTGTTTGTCGGCCATATAACCCATTTTTGACCGATAATCAGAGATGTTGAAGTTGGCACCATAAGAAAAATCGCCAATATGGTCGCGCCACGACAGTTCCACATCCCATCCTCTGGTATGCATATCGGCAACATTGTTCACTGGTGAGTTGTAACCGAAATAGGAGGGGAATCCAATCTCAAGTAGCATGTCGGTGGTCTTCTTGTAATAATAATCGAACGAAAAACGGAGTCGATCAGAGAAGAATGCTAAGTCGGCACCTGCACCATAAGTGGTAGTAGTCTCCCAGGTAATGTCGTTGAAGGCATATTGAATTTGGGATGCTGATTGCAGCGCATCAACCCCGCCTGTAGAGTTAGGCAGATAGGTTGTCCCGAAAGTAAGCAGAGCCTGATAAGGGAACTCAGAGCCGATGCGCTCATTACCAAGTTTTCCTATCGAGGCACGTAGCTTCAGATAGCTGAGTGTGCCTTTCTTGAACCAAGGTTCTTCTGAGATGACCCAACCTGCACTAACCGAAGGGAAGGTTCCCCAACGATGTCCCTTGGCAAAACGTGATGAGCCGTCACTGCGAACGTTGGCCTGGAGTAAATATCTGTCGGCATAGGAATACATGATACGTCCGAATACAGAGCGATAGGCATTATGTCCTGCGCCACCGCTGTTATACTGCTTGTCGGATGAGCCCAGATCCAGATAAGGGAAATTATTGAGTGAGTAATCATTACGCTGAGCACTCTCATTCTCATAAGAATAGGTATAGTCTTCATAACCAGCCATGGCACTGAATGAATGATGGTCGAGTCGCAGTTTGTAATTGGCAAAGAACTGCTTGGTCAGGCTGTAGTTGTCGTTACGGGTCTCCGTCAGATCGGTAGAGCCGAAGCCTGTGCCGTAGATCATGTCACCATTCAGGCGGCGAACCTTATATTTGGTGCGGAAGGTCTTGCCTTTGTAGAAGGCTTTATTGGGTGCAATGACAGCAGAAATAGTGAGTCCCTTGAATGGCGTTACATCAAGTTGGAACTTACTGTTAAGGATGTAATTGTCGCCTTTTGTTCCGCCACCATATTTCAGGGCTGCTAACTGGTTGTCGCCGTCCTTAGCGTCGGCCAAAGAGCCATCAGACCAATAGGCTGCGTAGATAGGAGCACGGCGTGTAAATCCTTCAAGCGCTGTATATTCATTTGCACCAAACGGTGTATTGGTACGGCTATATACAACGTTAAAATCTACATTGGCATGAATCCAGTTATTAATCTGATAGTCGTTGTTTACTCTTACATTCAGTTTCTGGTAGTCCTTACCTTCATAAAGCGCTTCAGTGTCGTAATAGCTTAAGCTCAGGTTGGTCTTCAACTTCTCTGTTCCTCCAGTCAGTCCGATTGTGTGCTTCTGATGGTGTTTTGAACTCTTAAGATAACCCATCCAGTTGGTATCGGGATAACTATCGGGATCGGCTTGATGCATCTGGGCGTAATTCTCAATGAATTCCTGCGTGTAGGCAGAGTAGAGAGAGGAAGCACCATCGTTATATTTCAGCTCATTCAGACCGGTCATCCATTCTACGGCATTACCAAACTTCGGCATGGCCGTTGGTGTGTCAATGCCATATTCCATGTTGTACGACAGGCTGAACTCGTTGGTCTTGGCTCGTTTGGTGGTGATAAGAATAACACCAGCGGCAGCTCGCGAACCGTAAATAGAAGCCGATGCGGCATCTTTAAGAACCTGAATGCTCTCAACGTCTTCGGTTGATACATCATCTATGCTACGAGCTGGAACACCATCAATAATAACAAGTGGATCGTTGGTTGAGATGGTGGTCACACCACGTACCCGGATTGTAGCACTCTGGCTGGGATCGCCATTGGAACGCGTTACCTGTACACCCGACATCTCGCCTTGAAGAGCTGTCGACAAACGGGCTGTTACTTTGTCCTTCAGTCTGTCGCTGCCGACCTGAGTCATGGAACCGGTCAGGTCGGATTTACGAGCCGTACCATATCCGATAACAACTACATCGTCTAATGCCAGCGTGTTATCCTCGAGTGTAATCTCCATGTTGTCTGAAACAGGTATTTCCTTGGTAGTACAGCCAATATAGGATATCACAAGAATAGTTCCTTTATCAACATCAAGCAACAAAGTTGCCGTCGTAGTCGGTTACCGTACCGTTTTTGGAGCCCTTCTGCATGATGGTTGCTCCAATAACAGGTTCGCCTTTACTGTCGAGTACGCGGCCTTTGCTCTTTTGTTTTGCGTTGGTTGGGGACGATGGTTTGTCTGTAATGACAATAGATGTACTCGAAACAATGCGATAACCGAGGTTGCGGCCTTTAAGTACTGCATCGAGCACTGTTGGTACAGGTTGAGATGTAAATGATGCATTGATGTCATTGCGCGAATCAATGACGGCATCACGATAGGAGAAACGGTAGGTGGTTTGCTTCTCAATCACTTTGAACACCTGTCTGAGACTGGCATTCTTTACATTGATTGTCACGTTCTGCGTTTGTGCGCTGACTGTGATACTAAAAAGACACATGGTCCAGATAGCAATCAAAAACTTTAATTTCAACATTTTCTTCATTTTAAATTAGTTATTGATGAATACTTTTGGGGGTTCTTCAATGGTATAGACAACCATTTTTTGAAAAAGTACCAAAAAAAGTGCCAAATGCTAAAAAAAGCATCCGACACCCTTCATCACTACCTAATATAGATATTGTTACCTTTGACCATTGTCTTGAAATGATAGGTCTCTTCAAGTATTCTTAGACATTCTCCTAAATCCCTACTTGTCATAATTCCCGTGAAACGGTCGTTGAGGACTTTCTGATTATCAAAGTGAATAGTCACTAAATACGTATCTTCTAATTGTTTGAATACGCTATTAAGTGGAACATTTCTGAATATCAGTTCATGACGTAGCCATCCGGTAGCTTCGGTAACATCTTTGAATGTGCGTACAGTCAAACTGCCATTTCCTTTTTGATGGATAAGTTGCTGATGTGGTGAAAGAATCATTTCTTTGGCAGAGATTTTGGAAATGAACTGCACACTTCCTTCCTCAAGATACAATTCATCAATGTCGGAACGGTGTCGGGATTTCAGATTAAACTCTGTACCTAACACTTTTACTGTCATACTCTCCGTATTGATAGAGAAAGGACTCTCTGGGTTTTTGGCCACTTGGAAATAGCCTTCTCCCTCGAACGCGATATGCCTCTGACTGGTGTTGAAATCCTTAGGTGAATAAGAGAGTACAGTCTCTTCATTGAGGGCCACCTTGGTGCCATCAGGCAGTGTGATGTTGGCACGCTCCCCAAATCCTGTAGCAATCTCGATGGTTTGAGCCTCCAGTTTTAGGTTGTCCTGATAGACCAGGTAGAGTGAAATCAATAGAACTGGCAGAATGAAGAGAGCTGCCACCTGCATCCAACGATAAACCGTATGCCAGATGCTAACCTTCTTAGCTTGATACACTGGCTCTTCTGCCAAGTCACCTATGCGTTGGCGTATTCGCATCATGACATCTTCGTCAACACCTGTCGTGTCGATTTCGTCATTGAGCCAGTCATCCTGGATGACTGCCCCCAATTGCTCGTCGGTCTGAGAATTAACATATTCCCTAAGGGTTGTCAATTCCTCGGGGCTGAGACTGTTTCTGCGATATTTATCTATTAATTCTTTCATCTGTTATTTATAGACATCTAAATTTGAAAAATGTACCAAATAATCACAACTAAGATACTAACCAGATTAAAAGTACGACTGTTGAAACACCTAATTTCTTTTTAAGGGTCCTTAAGCCTATTGAAATTTGGTTCTTGACCGTCTGTTCGCTTAATCCGAGCTTTTCGGCTATTTCCTTGATTTTCAATCCTTCCATCTTGGCCAATCGTATGACCTCCTGCTGTGTCTTAGGTAAACGATCTACCTCATATATTATCTTATCCTCAAATTCCTGGTATTCTAACTGCTGACTAACAGTGTCGGCAGAAATACTATTCTGATAGTCAACATAGTCAGCAAATATCGGGGAGTTTACTCTTGAGCGGAAGGCGTTTACTAAGAAATGTCGGGCACGTAAGAATAAGAGGTATTTCAGCGCTTCACCCTGACGGATGGTATGCTTATTACGCCAAAGCCATAGGAAAACATCGCCTACAATCTCTTCAGCATCCTCTCTTCGCTTACAGTATTGAAGACAGAAAGCATATAGGCGTTTGGCATACATCTTATAGATGGTGTCAAATGCCAGTTCTGATCCTTCTCGGAGTTCGTTGATTAGTAGTTGGTCGGTCATATAGAGTTATATTCTTGCCGGCAAAGGTAATCATTTTTTTCGATTAAACAAATTTTTATATCACAAACTTGACAAATTCGACTTTTTTGTTTACGTTTACTCACGTATATATCTGCCGGGACATCGATAAGGTGTTCCGGCTTTTTTATGGAAAGAGTCTTGTGAATAACTTTTTTTATTAAATAAAACTTGGAACTTAATGAATCTTTTCTTATATTTGCAGCAATATTATTACTCATTTATTACTAACCAAAAATTAGAAGCTCTATGAAGAAGTTTGTTTTTATATTTATTGCACTCATAGCTCTCAGTCAGAGTGTATGTGCACAGGGAATGACTGCTACGCTGCAAAGTGGAGATAATCTGTTGATATTTTATGGTGTGGATGCCTTTAAGGATGCTTATACGGAGGCTAAAGACGGCGACCAGATTACGCTCTCTTCCGGTACCTTTAATGCGACAGAGGGAAATGTATCTAAATCGGTTAAGATAACAGGTGTTGGGGCTTATGAAGAAAGTCAGAATACTATTATTGCATCATTGAACGTCACTGGATCGGATGTTCGTATAGAGAGTATTAGGTTTACTGGCACACTGTATGTCTCAGGTTCAACAAATCTGATTGTCACTCGTTGTTGGGTGGAGAAGTTGAATGCTTCAAGCGATTACACAAACGCCTTATTCGATCAGTGTGTACATAAAGAAATCAAAGGTATGCCTTATGCTATTGATTTTACATTTAAAAATTGTACCATTAATGATTTCTCTGATTCAAACACTACCTCTAACATTGGAAGAATCCTAAATTGTGTCGTATATTTTTATGCTAGTTGGTATGATATTCACAAAAGGCCTTATGCCATCTACAAAAATTGTTTGTTGGGTGCAGAGGCTCTAATGGGCTCTACAGCTACCGTATCATGTACTGCTCCTTCTGAGTTTTATTACAATGTTGGCTTCTTTGTGAAGAATAATTCGGGAACTGTTAACTTTGAAACGACATCAGCCTCTCTGGCATCCAATAATTCTGGTGGAACCTATGGCGATATTTTCAATGGTGAAATGCTTTTTCCTGCTAAGCCTCAAAACATACCTAACGGTGATGATGGTACGGTTGTTGGCCCTTATGGCGGAACGGGATTCTCTCAGTATCCTGCTATACCTCGTGTTATCAGCAAGAATATTGATACCCATACCAATGACGAGGGTAAGCTCAATGTGAAGATTGTGGTAAAGGCAGAAAACTAAAACAGAGATGATGATGAAAAGGTGGTTTTTATTATTAATCTCCAGTGGACTGCTTTTGACAGCGCAGGCTGACGACCGCCAACTGAGTAAACTTCAATATTGGTTTGACGACAACCAGTCGGCCATGGCGGAGCAAACACTCAGCGGTACGAAGCAGACTATCGACCAAGCGGTTGATGTGAGTGGTCTGCGTGAAGGCATGCATACCTTGTATTTCCGAATAGGGGATACGACAGGACAATGGTCGCCTTTGCAGGTATGGACATTCTTTGTTGCTCCGATTCGTGACAAAGGTGCCAAGGCCATCAAGGCAGTGGAATACTGGATAGATAAGAATCTTGCAGATCGCAAGACTGCGGAAGTGAGTGGTGACACTTGGCAGCAGGCATTTGACGTCGCCGGTTTGTCGGAAGGCATCCATACGCTGAACTATCGCTTTGTGGATAATTACGGCGATTACAGTCCTGTATCTCAAGCTATATTCTCGAAAATCCAGAAGAAGGCGACACAGATTAAGAAGCTACGCTACTGGTGGAGCAATCGCACAGATATGATAGAGGAAGTGGAGGCCGACCAACCGTCATTTACATACGAAAGTCTGCTGAAAGTTCCCGGATATGCGCGGCAAGACCCGTTGACAGATAAAGGTGTGGCTCGCTTTAACTGTGTGGCAGTTGACGACCAAGGTCGCCAGTCGGCATCCTTCTATGAGGATGTTATCTATGCCACAGGCCCTGAGTTGATAGTGGATAGATATTCTGCAACTGCAGGTACTAACATCAGTCTCTCATGGAGCTATACTGATGCCAGTGGTGTTAAGGATTACATGGTTTATTATGCTAAGGATAACAGTCCTTATGTATTGTATGACCCTTCTACCAATGCCACTTCTATGGAGTTCAAAGGAGATAAAGGTGCCTATCGTATCTTGGTTGTTGCCCGTAATAATAATGGTCAGCGTACCAGTATGGATGACGAGTGGTCTGTCTTGGTCGTTTTTAATTAAAAAAGGCAATCAATATGAGAACAAGATATTATATTATTCTGTTGTCTTTCCTCTGCCTGTGGACAAACCTCGCATATGCTGGTGGTATTAAAAGGATCAAGGTGGGAGGATGTGTGGGCCTATATGTTTCATGGGCAGGAGGCGTACTCGAAAGTGCCAGTTGGTCAGTCTCTGGCAGTTGCCTTAGAGATGGCTATGGCGTATCTGGCTCCCGTACGATTTGGGGCGTCAAACCTGGAACAGGAACTGTTTCCTGTAGTTATCGTTACTATACGTTCAATTATTTCGATCATTCCAAGGTTTATCACAATGGCTATGATTCGTGGACCATTGAGGTGGAGTCGAATGATCCGAAATCGGTATCGGTATCGCCTAATTCGGTTGAAATTGACGTAGGACGAACCGTAAACGTTTCTGCCGACGTTTCACCCTATGACGCAGAGTACAGTTTGTCATGGTCATCTTCCAACTCAGGAGTGGCTTCTGTAAGCGGGTATGGTAATTCGGCTACTATAACAGGCGTTGCAGAAGGTACTACCACTATTTCTGCCACAACAAATAACAATGTAACCGGCAGCTGTAACGTGAAGGTTTGGGGAATATCGCCTACGGAAGTATCTATCTCCGGTGAGTCGGGGGTATATATTGGATATACCATACAGTTGAAGGCAGGTTTCACACCTTCTACGCACCACTCAACTGTTACATGGTCGTCGGACAAGACTGCTGTGGCAACGGTCAATCAAAATGGTGTGGTGACGGGAATTGGTTCGGGAACGGCTGTTATCAAGGCTACAACAGCTAATGGTCTGTCGACAACAAAGACGATTACAGTGACGGAGCCTCCGTTTACGTTGGAGAAGACTACTCCCACAAATGGGGCCACCAATGTGACGGTATTCGAGCAGCCCTCTGCTACTTATTCTCTTTCACTTTATTCAGGCTCCCTGGCTTCGCAGATAAAACTGTATGCCGGTTCGGAGTCGGACAAAGTTGACGGACAGGTGAGTATCTCTGGAAAGACGGTGACTTTTGTGCCTACAAAAGCACTCAAGCCCTTTACCAAATATACCTTCCTGATTCCGGCAAATGGTGTAAAGAACCAATGGGGTACCGGCTACTCCAAGGACGTCAGCTTCTCCTTTACAACGGGCGATGTCTCACCCATGACGATGACTGCGTCGATGGCGGCTGGCTATGTAGAGGAAGGCGACCTGTTGGTGCTGAAAGCCAGTGAGAGTGATGCCGAGATACGTTATACCACTGATGGCTCGGAGCCTTCGGAGAACAGTAAGCTCTATACCTCGTCCATTGTTATCAATAAGGAGGTGACGATATGGGCACGAGCCTATAAAAATGGTTATGCTACACCGGAATATAAGGGCACTTACAAGATCAGTCATGTTCATGTCACCGATAAGTATCCGGTGGATGAGCAGTTGTATATCTACAAGGACGTGAATCCTTATATCAACTATGAGATCAATGTCATGGAGGGTCCGCAATTCTCGAATCTGATGGTCAAGAGAGAGGATGGCAAGGTGGTGAGCGGTAAGTTTATCCTGCACCTGAGGCGTTTGGCCTTTGTTCCTGATAACGATCTGGAGTTGGGTCACACTTATACGATTATAGTTCCTGAAGGGGCTGTGGTGTCGGGTGACAGCGAACCCAACAAGGCCATGCAGTGGAGCTTTACCTCAGGCGAGTTTGTTCGCAGTATATCAGCTGGTTATCAACAGGCTGCTGCTGTGCGTACTGACAACACCCTGTTGTATTGGGGAAAGAAGATGAACCAGTATAATGGCGGTGATTATACAGACTATGCACTATGGGAAAGTCCTCGTGAGATTGCCAGTGATGTCAGCGTGGCCAGTTGTGGCTTTACGCACAATATCTTGGCAAAGACCAATGGCCAGGTATGTGGCTGGGGCTTGCAGTTCTGTGGTGAGGTAGGAACAGGTTCTACGCTCATTGCTAATCCTGCAGTGGTCTCTAATGAAAACGCTTCGCAGGTAGTGGCAGGTCCACAGGTTTCGGCCATCCTGAAGGATGGTACATTGAGGATGGCTGGTCGTAATGATTTCGGTCAGGTTGGCGATAGGACCAATATGGCTTATTATCTGTACCAGGATGTCAATCTGACGAATGTCAGACAGGTTGCCTTGGGTTGGCAGACTGTCATGGCATTGCAGCAGAATGGTACGCTTTACGGCTGGGGTGACAATGCGAATGATTTGTTGGCTGACGGCACCCAAAAGGATAGCTATGTGCCCAAGCAGATCATGGCAGGCGTTGATACCGTTGCCATCTCTAAATGGAGTAACACGAATGCTGCCGTGGTTAAGAATGATGGCACACTGTGGACCTGGGGATGGAATGATGTCGGACAGATAGGCGACGGCACAACAGTTCAGCCAGAAGGTCCTGTCCAAATCATGAATCAGGTACATGCCGTTGCTGTTGGAAACCGTTTCATGGCAGCCATTGATACTGATGGCGCACTATGGACTTGGGGTGACAATAGCTACGGGCAGCTGGGCGATGGCTCTACCACAGCTGTGGCACAGCCCCATAAAGTCATGGAGGAAGTGGAGAGTATCGAA
Source organism: Prevotella sp. P6B4 (assembly GCF_000619985.1). Lineage (NCBI taxonomy): Bacteria > Pseudomonadati > Bacteroidota > Bacteroidia > Bacteroidales > Prevotellaceae > Prevotella > Prevotella sp. P6B4. The sequence goes on along the minus strand of NZ_JHVE01000030.1, from coordinate 8,729 downwards.
TTGGGTGATAACTTTGCTGTGGCATTGAAGGTGGATGGCAGTGTATGGACATGGGGTGCCAACGACTTATCACAGTTGGGTAATGGTGCGAAGTCGACATATAACGCGACACCCCAACAGATTATCTCTGGTCGCGAGCGGAAACAGGCGCAGGGTGTGCAGGTCATGGATGCTACACTTCAATTGCTGCCAGGTGATGACGCTGTTATCTGCGCCAAGCCAGTTCCACTTCAGGCCGACTACCATGAATGGAGCTGGAGCAGCTCTAATACGAATGTAGCTACTGTTGATAAACGTGGTGTGGTAACCGCCATTGCCTTAGGTACAGCTGTCATCACGTTGACCTCTGATAATGGGGAAACGGCTAAGTGTACCATTACGGTTGTAGAAGAGCTCGATGGCATTCAGTCGGTAGTGACACTTCCTGAAGTCTTTGACGTCTATAACCTGCAAGGACATAAGGTGCGCTCGAAGGCAACTGACCTCAAGGGGCTGTCAAAGGGGGTCTATATTATTAACAACAAGAAGGTGCTGGTTAAATAGCACCTTTTTGTTTTTCCGTTATCTGGTACAAGGCGGGAAGAGTGGGGTGTCCTTCCATGGCGATAAGGCCTTGTAGCGGAAGTAGGGATCTGTGCGCCTGAGTTGAAATGCTCTACGACTTCCAGCATCATAAACTTGTTTCGCCTTAGAAACAAAGTAGCCAGCGTAAAACGCTGGCTAGATTCGTAATTAAGTGTACCAAATTGATGGCATTGGTTGCTGTGTACTGGAATCGACTAATTTGTCGTCGATCTGTAATTTCTCGTCATTGGTTTCGTTCTTAGTTATCATAAGCATTCCTTTTAGGTGGTTTTTAGTTGCAGCAAATATACGCATTATTCGGGTTGGTTGTTCTCGAAAGTGCCTTTTTTTATATCTGATTAACATAAAAATGCAGTTTGCAGTATTTACATTCATATTTTATTCGTATATTTGCATCCGATTTATAAAAACAAATTAATAACGATGTACAACAAAATTAATCTACAACTGCGAATGTTGGCAGTACTACTGTGTGCTGCGTTTGCCCTCAAGGGCTTGTCGCAAACTGTTTTTACGCACCCCTGGCAGGGGAAGCGTGTGGCTTACTTTGGCGACTCGATTACCGACCCGCGTAACAGCGGCTCGAAAGTTAAGTACTGGGGCTATCTGGCCGATTGGTTGGATATTAAGCCTTACGTGTATGGGGTGAGTGGGCGCCAGTGGAACGATATTCCACGACAGGCCGATAAATGTTTCGAGGAGCATGGCGACAGCATTGATGCCATTGTAATTTTTATCGGTACCAACGATTACAATGCGGGTGTGCCCATAGGCGAGTGGTTTACCCAGAAACCCGAAAAGGTGGTGGCTGGCATACACGAGAAGAAGCACCCGGTGGACCGCTTGCATCGCTATCCGGTGATGACCGACAGTACGTATCGCGGACGTATCAATATCGCGCTTAATAAGGTAAAGCGCATGTATCCCACCAAGCAGATTATACTGCTCACGCCTATCCACCGTGCAGGCTTTTATGCCAACGACAAGAACTGGCAGCCTACCGAGGATTATACCAACCAGTGTGGCGAGTACGTGGATGCCTACGTTGAATCGGTGAAACAGGCTGGCAAAATCTGGGCGTTGCCTGTGATTGACTGGGGCGCTATGAGTGGACTCTACCCGCTGATGGATGAGCACGCTCAGTATTTCAAGAGTGCCGAGAACGACCGCCTTCATCCCAATGATAAAGGGCACGAACGCTTGGCCCGTACCCTTTACTATCAATTGCTTACTCTGCCGTGCACTTTTTAAGTGCTGGCACCATCAAAATAAAAAGTCCCTCTGATGTATGTCAGAGGGACTTGAGTTTATAGGGTAGGGGGAATTACTTCTCGCCCTTCTCCATCTTAGCCTTCAACTCAGCCAGAGCGTCGATATCACCGAGAGTTGTGCTAGCAGCGATATTCTCGATCTTTGGAGTGTCGTTCTTGCGAGCTGGCTTCTTAGCGGCCTTCTTCTCCTCACGAGCGGGATCCTCGAAAGTACGGCTGTGAGAGAGGATGATGCGCTTAGAATCCTTGTTGAACTCGATAACCTTGAACAGGAGAGTCTCACCTGCCTGAGCCTGTGAACCATCCTCCTTAACGAGGTGCTTAGGAGTAGCGAAGCCCTCAACGTTCTCCTCGAGAGCTACAACGGCGCCCTTCTCGAGCATCTCGCTGATCTTACCCTCGTGGATAGAACCTACAGCGTACTTACCCTCGAATACATCCCAAGGATTCTCCTCGAGCTGCTTGTGACCGAGAGAGAGACGACGGTTCTCCTTATCGATATCCAGAACTACAACCTCGATCTGCTCACCTACCTGTGTGAACTCTGAAGGATGCTTAACCTTCTTAGTCCAAGAGAGGTCGCTGATGTGAATCAGACCGTCAACACCCTCCTCAAGCTCAACAAATACACCGAAGTTGGTGAAGTTGCGAACCTTTGCAGTGTGCTTGCTGCCTACAGGATACTTAGTCTCGATAGCCTCCCATGGATCCTCGCGGAGCTGCTTGATACCAAGGCTCATCTTGCGCTCGTCGCGGTCGAGAGTCAGGATAACAGCCTCTACCTCGTCGCCAACCTTCAGGAACTCCTGAGCTGAACGCAGGTGCTGGCTCCAAGACATCTCTGATACGTGGATCAGACCCTCAACACCAGGCTGAATCTCAACGAATGCACCGTAATCGGCGATAACGACTACCTTGCCCTTTACGTGGTCACCAACCTTGAGGTCAGCATCCAGAGCATCCCAAGGATGTGGAGTGAGCTGCTTCAGACCGAGAGCGATACGACGCTTCTCGTCGTCGAAGTCGAGAATTACAACGTTGATCTTCTGATCGAGTTCTACCACCTTATGAGGATCGTCTACGCGGCCCCAAGAAAGGTCTGTGATGTGGATGAGTCCGTCAACACCACCGAGGTCAACGAATACACCGTAAGAAGTGATGTTCTTAACGGTACCCTCGAGGATCTGACCCTTTTCGAGCTTACCGATGATCTCCTTCTTCTGGGCTTCGAGCTCAGCCTCGATAAGTGCCTTGTGAGATACAACAACGTTGCGGAACTCCTGGTTGATCTTAACAACCTTGAACTCCATAGTCTTGCCTACGAACTGGTCGTAGTCGCGTATGGGGTGAACGTCAATCTGTGATCCGGGGAGGAAGGCCTCGATACCGAATACGTCAACGATCATACCGCCCTTAGTGCGGCACTTGATGTAACCCTGGATGATAGCGTCTGCCTCGAGAGCCTCGTTAACCTTCTCCCAAGACTGGCTCAGACGTGCCTTCTTGTGAGAGAGGATCAGCTGACCTTTCTTGTCCTCTGCGCTCTCTACGTAAACCTCTACCTTGTCGCCGATCTTCAGATCTGGGTTGTAGCGGAATTCAGAAGCGGGGATGATACCGTCGCTCTTGTAGCCGATGTTGACAACAACTTCCTTCTTGTCAATAGAGATAACTGTGCCCTCTACTACCTGATGGTCGGCAACCTTGTTCAGGGTTTCGTCGTAAGCCTTGTCGAGCTCTTCCTTGCTAACATTAGCTACTGTTCCGTGCTCAAACTCGTCCCAATTGAAATCGTCGAGTGGCTTAACGTTCTTTGTTAATTCTGACATAATAAAATTTTTTTTGTACCCCTCGTTTGTGTGTCGGGGCGGGATCTGGACAGACGTTTACCAGACCATTTTTAAAGGGTTAATAATCGATAGGAGCAAGCGCCTGTTCCGGCCCCTATTCCCCCTACGGGGGAGAAAGCGGCTGCAAAGGTACTACTTTTTTGGATAATAGCTGATGATTGATAGATGATAGGTGAAATATTTATGTTTATTTAACAAAAAAGAGGACCGACTCTCACGAGCTAGTCCCCTCCCATTCCAGTTTTAACCTTTTATACTTTACTTTACTAACTATTTAATTATACAACTATTCATTTACACAATGCCCTGAGCCATCATGGCGCTGGCAACCTTCATGAAGCCGGCTACGTTAGCACCCTTCACATAGTTGATGTAACCATCAGCCTGTGTACCGTACTTCACGCAGTTCTCATGAATGTCGTTCATGATGCGCTTCAGATAGTCGTCAACCTCCTTAGCAGTCCAGCTCAGACGCTCAGAGTTCTGCGACATCTCAAGACCTGATACTGATACACCACCAGCGTTAGATGCCTTACCAGGAGCGTACAACAGCTTGTTGTCCTGGAAGATCTTGATAGCCTCGGGGAGTGAAGGCATGTTAGCACCCTCAGCAACAGCGATAACACCATTGTCTACGAGAGCCTGAGCTTGCTCGCCATTGATCTCATTCTGTGTAGCGCAAGGCAGAGCGATATCAGCCTTCTCGTGCCAAGGACGCTCACCAGCGTGATATACTGCGTTAGGATACTCCTCGGCATATTCCTTAATACGTCCGCGCTCAACATTCTTCAGCTCCTTAACATAAGCCAGCTTGTCGAAGTCGATTCCGTCTGGATCGTAGATGTAACCGTCAGAGTCAGAGAGAGTCATGGGGATAGCACCCAGCTGCAGGCACTTCTCAGCAGCATACTGAGCAACGTTACCAGAACCAGAGATCAGCACCTTCTTACCCTTCAGCTCGATGCCACGAGTAGCCAGCATTGAAGTCAGGAAGTAAACTGTACCATAACCAGTAGCCTCAGGACGGATGAGTGAACCACCGAATGATAGACCCTTACCTGTGAGTACACCCTGGAATTGGTGTGTGAGCTTCTTGTACTGTCCGAACAGATAGCCAACCTCACGACCACCTACACCGATATCACCAGCAGGTACGTCCTCATCGGGACCGATAACGCGGTAAAGCTCGTTCATGAATGCCTGGCAGAAACGCATTACCTCAGCGTCGCTCTTGCCACGTGGTGAGAAGTCTGAACCTCCCTTAGCACCACCCATGGGCAGAGTTGTCAGAGAGTTCTTGAAAGTCTGCTCGAAAGCCAGGAACTTCAGGATACCCAGGTTTACACTCTTGTGATAACGCAGACCACCTTTGTAAGGGCCAATAGCGTTGTTGTGCTGGATACGGTAACCCATGTTGGTCTGTACCTTACCCTGATCGTCAACCCATGTGATACGGAACTCGCAAACACGATCGGGGATGCAAAGGCGCTCAATCAGATTGGCCTTTTCAAACTCGGGGTGCTTGTTATACTCCTCCTCGATAGTGGGAAGAACCTGAGAAACTGCCTGGATGTACTCCGGCTCATTAGGGAAGCGCTGCTTCAACTCTTCAACAACTTTTGCTGCATTCATAATCTTTAAACCTTTTTTTGTTATTGTTTGAAATTTAATTTCTTAATTCTGTTTGCAAAATTACAGTAAAACAACCGAAATAACAAACTTTTTATCACTTTTTTACTCAAAAAACTTTCATTTTGATAGATTATTGATTTAAGTCAAGACAAAATGACGAAAAAAAGCTCCTTTTTTGTGTCCGAGCACAAAAAAGGAGCCTATATAATATAATAATGTGTAAGCGATTACTTGCTTATTACTGACAATTTGCTCTTAATTTTGTCAACATACGCATCAATTGTCGCTACAGCCACGATATTTACGACATCTCGAACGCTGGCGCCGAAGTCGATAAAGTGGATAGGTTTGTTAAGTCCCATCTGGATCGGGCCGATGATCTCGGCATCGCTACCCAGCATCTGCAGCATCTTGTAGGATGAGCGGGCCGAGGTGAGGTTGGGGAACACCAGTGTGTTAACCTTCTGGCCCTTCAGACGTGTGAATGGGAACTCCTGATCGCGCAGTTCATCGTCGAGGGCAAAGCTGAGCAGCATCTCGCCGTCGATAGGCAGGTCGGGGTACAGCTCGTGCATCTTAGTTACGGTATCCTTCACCTTCAGGGCACCGTCGCTGGTGCTACTGCCGAAGTTAGAGTGAGATATCATGGCAATGACCGGCTTCTCGTTGAAGAAGCGTACGGCTGTAGCTACAAGCTTTGAGATATCGAGCAGTGCCTCACGGTCGGGATTCTCGTTCACCATGGTGTCGGCAATATAATAGGTGCCCTTAGGCGAGTTGATGATATGCATTGTACCGAAGTGTTTGTACTCAGGACGGATACCAATCACCTCTTTTACCACCTTTACGGTATTCGAGTACTTGGTGTACAAGCCAGTGATAAAGGCATCGGCCTCGCCGGTCTCAACCATCATCATACCGAAGTAGTTGCGCTCGAACATCTTATCGTTGGCCTCCTGGAAGGTATAGCCTTCGCGCTGGCGCTTCTCGGTCAGTATGCGGGCGTAGCGCTCGCGGCGCTCCTGCTCGTTGGGGTGGCGCAGGTTCACAATCTCAATGCCGTCCAGGTTCAGGTCCATCTGGGCTGCCATCTTGGTGATTACCTCGTCATTACCCAGCAGGATGGGGTAGCAGATACCCTCGGCCTTGGCCTGTACGGCTGCCTTCAGCATGGTGGGGTGAACGGCCTCGGCAAATACCACGCGCTGTGGGTGGGCAGCTGCAGTGGCGTAAAGCTTCTGGGTAAGCTTGGTTTCCTGTCCCAGCAGTATCGAGAGCGAACGCTTGTACTCGTCCCAGTCTTTAATATCCTTGCGGGCTACACCGCTCTCAATAGCAGCCTTGGCTACGGCTGAGGATACTTCGGTGATGAGTCGTGGATCGACTGGCTTGGGGATGAAGTAGTTGCGACCGAAGGTCAGGTTGTTCACCTTATAGACATCGTTCACTACGTCGGGTACAGGCTGCTTGGCCAGGTCGGCAATGGCGTGTACGGCTGCCAGCTTCATCTCCTCGTTGATAGCCTTGGCGTGAACGTCGAGGGCGCCACGGAAGATGTAAGGGAATCCGATAACGTTATTAATCTGGTTGGGATAGTCGGTACGACCGGTCGACATCAGTACGTCGGGACGTGCCTCCATGGCATCCTCGTATGAGATCTCGGGCACGGGGTTGGCCAGCGCGAAGATGACGGGATCCTTGGCCATCGACTTCACCATATCCTTTGAGAGTACATTACCCTTTGACAGTCCAACGAATACATCGGCATCCTTAACGGCTTCGGCAAGCGTGTGGATGTCGGTACGGCTGGTGGCAAAGAACTTCTTCTGCTCATTCAGGTCCTGACGCTCGGTAGAGATGACGCCCTTAGAGTCGAGCATCACAATATTCTCTTTCTTGGCGCCGATGGCCATGTAGAGCTTGGTGCAACTGATGGCGGCAGCGCCGGCACCGTTGACTACGATCTTTACCTTGCTGATATCCTTGCCGATAACCTCCATGGCGTTCTTCAGTCCGGCGGCGCTGATGATGGCGGTGCCGTGCTGGTCGTCGTGCATCACGGGGATGTCGAGGGTCTTCTTCAGACGGTCCTCAATATAGAAACACTCAGGTGCCTTGATGTCCTCGAGGTTGATACCGCCAAAAGTAGGCGCGATGCGCTCTACGGCCTCGCAGAATTTCTCGGGGTCTTTTTCGGCTACTTCAATATCAAATACATCAATACCACCATAAATCTTGAACAGCAGTCCCTTACCTTCCATAACGGGCTTGCCGCTCAGGGCGCCAATATCGCCCAGGCCCAATACGGCTGTACCGTTTGAGATAACTGCTACCAGATTTCCCTTGTCGGTGTATTTATATGCATCGTCGGGGTTTTCTTGAATTTCCAAGCAGGGATAGGCTACGCCGGGAGAGTAGGCGAGACTTAAGTCTGTTTGTGTACGATAAGCCTTTGTAGGCTTAACTTCGATTTTGCCAGGGCGTCCGCTCTCGTGATATTCGAGCGCGGCTTCTTTCGAGATCTTTACCATAAAGTGTATTATTTATAATGTGATTATTCTGAAATACGGGTACAAAAATACAAAAAACTAATGAAAAACATTTGGGTTTTTAGATTTTTTTTGTAACTTTGCTGCCAAATTGAATGATTATGCAAGAAAACATTGAAATTTCGAAGTATAAAAGGGGCTTGAGGGAGAGAATACCCGAAGTGGCAATGAAACTTTTTACTGAGCGGGGTATCAATTCGGTACGTATGGATGATGTGGCCCAGACCATGGGCATATCGAAACGTACCATCTATGAACTGTATAATAAAAAGGAGGATTTACTGTTCGAGGTGGTGGTGAAGCACTTCAGGCAGCGTTTGGATGTCATGGAACTGGTGACCAGTCGTTGCAATAACGTGATGGAGATACTGCTCGAAGTATATCGGATGAAGGTGGCTGACTTTAAGAATACCAATCCGCTCTTTTTTACTGAGATGGTGAAATATCCCGAATTGCAACAATTTCTGACAGAGCAGAATGACCACATGCGTGAAAACAGTTTGCTGTTTATCCAGCGCGGTGTGGATGAGGGCTACTTCCGTTCCGACTTGGATTATCAGATGGCGGTACTGCAGTTTGATGCCATGGGGCAATATGTCATGGAGAAGGAACTGTACAAGCAGTACTCCATTGAAGATATATTCCGAAACCTGGTGTTCGTGTCGCTTCGAGGGCTTTGTACCGATAAGGGTATCAAGGCGATTGATGCGATGCTTGAACAGAAATAATAAAGAAATCCCCGCTGGTTGTGATGTGACCCCGAAAAGTTGGACGATTAATTAAATATTAATTATTTATCTCTCTATAGTAGTGAGCTCGGTATATAGCCGGGCTCATTCCTT
>NZ_JHVE01000029.1:0-30123 GCF_000619985.1 Prevotella sp. P6B4 | reverse complement strand
TCGAGTATCGCGGCAAGCAGCACCTCTACGCCGAGAACACTGGCTGGACAGACTTCTATTTCTTTGAACTTAAACAATGAATGATATGAAAGAAAGATTCAAATTCAACACCGTGGGGCTTTTCACCCACGACAACAAAGCGACTGTCGATTTCTACACGAAAGCCTTTGGTTTTACCACCGATTGGGATGGCATTCAACCCAATGTAGAGATGATGCTGGGCGACATGCGCATTATCCTCTTCCCGCGTGATGCTTTCGAGCAGATGGTCGCTCAGAAATTCCAATATCCCGAGGGGTTCAATGGTACAGTAGAATTGGCATTCGACGTGCCCACCTTCGCTGATGTCGATAAAGAATACCAGCATGCACTCACGAATGGTGCCGCCTCCGTTCTCCCTCCCACCACAGAGCCTTGGGGACAGCGTACCTGTTATGTCGCTGATCCTGATGGTAATCTGATAGAGATAGGGTCCTTTACGGAATAGTGAAATAGTACATATCGCAGATTGTCCATTCGTCACAAAATGTTGCAATTCATCCCAGAAATGGGGTAGATTGCAACTTTTTTATGCTGGTGTGACGTCAAACTGGCAAAACATTAAATAATTAGAAAAATGAAAAAGATCAGTTTGAAAATGGTAGCTATGACAGCTGCAATGATGATGTGTTTAACAGCTGAGGCAAAGACCGAGGATGTAGGAGGACGAGTAATTGACGCACAGGGTGAACCTCTGCCATTTGTAAGTGTGGCCCTGCTTACGGCCGACTCTACTTATATACAAGGTGCAACGAGCGATGTGGATGGATTTTTCCAGATTAACACCACTGACGCCTGCTGCATCCTGCGATTCTCGTACATTGGATATCGCACCAAGTATGTTGACGTAAGGAGCTCAGAAATAGGAACCATCCAGATGGAGCAAGATCAGACAATACTGAATGAGATAGTGGTGAAGGGACAGATGCCAAAAACTAAACTGACGGGCAACTCGATGATAACCACCATTCAAGGTACCGTCTTGGGCAAATCGGGTACAGCAAAGGAAATGCTGGCCAAAGTACCAGGAATGACGCTGAAGGGTGAAGACCTGGAGGTGCTGGGCAAGGGTACACCTATCTTTTATATTAATGGTAGAAAGATGCAAGATAAGGACGAACTGAAACGACTCCGTTCAGAGGAGATTGCGAGTGTGGAAGTGATCACCAATCCTGGTGCTCAATACGATGCCACCATTTCGGCAGTGGTACGTATCAAAACGGTTCGTCGTGAGGGGGCAGGTTTCGGTTTCGACCTGATGGCAGCCAACAATCAGAACCTGACGTTCGGCTTCAGCGATCCCAGCAGCACGCTGAACCTGCGTTATCGCCACAACAACCTGGACCTGTTTGGTATGGTGAACTATTGGTCGTGGGATAGTCCTAACGACCTGCGTATTACGCAATCTACCTTTCTTAAGGACGATGAAGGTATCAGAAATATTCTTCAGGACAGTCACATACGAAACGACTGGCACGGACAGGGCATGAACTACAACCTGGGCTTTAATTGGCAGATTAACGACAAGCACTCGCTAGGTGCCAGAATTGAGCGCCACGATCAGTTTAAAACGCACAACAACATGTGGGTGGATACAGAGAATAATCTCACAGGGCGTGACCTTTCACACCAAGACGATCATACCCATTATCCATATAACTGGCAGAGCAATGCCTATTATAATGGTCAGGTGGGCAAACTGAACATCGACCTGAATGTAGATTTCACAACAGCTAAGGAAACCACCGGCAACCTGATAGATGTGTATTTGCCTGAAACTCAAACCATGCAGCAGAACTCGCAAACATGGTCACGCCTTTGGGCTGCTAAACTGGTGCTGAGCTATCCTGTGTGGAAGGGACAGTTGCAGGCGGGAACAGAGATGAGTTTCGTGAAGCGACAGAGCAGTTCGGCTATCACAAACTACCCTCTTCCCTCTACAGATACGGATGTAAAAGAAAACAATGTGGCTGCTTTTGTGGCTTACAATGCTAACTTGGAGAAATATGGTACCGTAAGTGCCGGACTGCGTTATGAGCATGTGGGTTTCGACTATATGGACAACCTGGATGCCGAGAATAATATGACGCGCTATCAGGATGAGTTCTTCCCTAATATTACCTGGGCAAAGCAGTTTGGACCTATCCAGACTTCGCTGAGCTACACCATGAAAACCGTTCGCCCGAACTATAGTGCACTGAGCGACCATATTTATTATCTGAACTCGTTTACCCTGCAGCAGGGCGACTCGAAACTGAAGAATGCTACGATGCAGGAAGTGAGCATCAATGCCCGTTGGAAATGGATTAACCTGTTTGCCGCCTACGAACGTCGTGATAACACCATCACACAGGTGCCAATGGTCTATAACAACGAGGGTATCATGCTGCTGAAGCAGGCCAATCTGCCTGACCCTGTTCGTAATCTGGCCATCTTCCTCTCGGCCAATCCCACATGGGGTGTATATAGCCCAAGCTGGACGATTGGCGGACAGAAGTTCTGGAACACGATGACGTTCGATGATCCTCGTAGTGATACAGGTAAGACGGATGTGACCTTCACTAAGCCCATTTTCTTCTTCGACCTGAACAACACCTTCCGCTTTAAGCATAGTTGGCAGTTGGAGGCTAATGCAAACATCCAGACCAAAGGTGACGTACTGAACTTCCGTATGCTCTCGCCCTCGTATAATGTCAGTTTTGTGGTACAGAAGTGCTGGCTGAAAAACGATGCTTTATGCTTGCGTGCCAGCATCAGCGATGTATTCCAGCGTAGCGTGCAGGATGTAGCACAGGACTGTGGCTTCTTCTACGGTGTGCAGACAACACGAAGCCGCAGTCACCGTTTGGACATATCCATCCGCTACACCTTCAACGCCTCAAAGAGCAAGTATAAGGGCACTGGTGCCGGACAGGCAGAGCGTCAGAGAATGTAGGAAATGTGCTATTCATCACATAATTGTGCAGAATATCCCAGAAATTAGGAGGATTAGATAACATGTCATATCTTTGCAATCGAAAAAAATAAAATAAGAAAAGATGAAAAGAATTAACGTAAGACTGGCAGTTCTGATGACTGCTATGATGATGACAATGATGAGTTTCGCTGAGACACAAGACTTTGGCGGACGAGTATTGGATGAGAAGGGCGAGCGGATGCCCTATGTGAACGTGGTGCTACTGTCGCTGCCCGACTCGGCTTTTGTACAAGGTGCGATGACCGACGAGCAAGGCATGTTCAAGATTGTGACGGATATAAAACAAGGTCTGTTCAAGGTGACCAGCGTGGGCTATCAGACCTTATATATAAACGCGGGCGAGGGCTTGACCATCCAGATGAAAGAGGACACTCAACTGCTAAATGAAGTAGTGGTAAAAGGTCAGATGCCTAAGACTCATGTGAAGGGCGACGCCATGCGCACCACCGTCGCTGGAACGATACTGGAAAAGGCCGGAACCATGAGTGATGCGCTCTCGAAGATTCCTTCGCTCGAAGCAGAGCGCGATGGTGGCGTGAAAGTGCTGGGACGTGGCGATGCCGAGGTGTACATCAACGGTCGGCGGGTGCAGGACATGAAAGAACTCTCCCGTCTGCGCTCCGACCAGATTCAGCACGTCGATGTGGTGCAGAACCCTGGTGCTCGCTATGCCGCCTCGGTGAAGGCCGTCGTGCGCATCACGCTGAAAAAGGCACAGGGCGAGGGTTTCAGTTTTCAGGATAACGCTGGTTTCATCTATCAATACGGTCACACGCTGAACAACAACCTCGACGTGAACTTCCGCACGGGCGGTCTCGACATTACTGCCTCGCTGTGGGCTGGGCGCTACAATCACTATAAGTCGATGCAGGAGCATGAACTGACTTATTTTGTCGGCCCGGATTACATCAAGAGCAACACCTCGCAGGAGTCGCAGGGCATCTGGAAGAGCTGGTCACCTCAATTGCAGGTGAACTACATGTTGAATGAAAACCATAGTTTTGGTGCATTTTACAAATTCGACCGTCATCCGAGTAGTGACTACAATGGTATAATCTTAACAGACAATTACGAGAATGGCCTGTTCATGGAGCACTCAGAAAGCCGTGTCTGGCAGGACGAGACTATCAGCAAGCACATATTCAATGCCTACTATAACGGCAAGATAGGACAACTGGGTATTGACCTCAACGTGGATGGTCTCTTCGACGACACCAAGACGCCAGGCAGTACCACAGAGACAACAAAGGATGCCATAGGCGGTTCTACGGAGCGTAGCTTTGAGAGCAGCACCAACAGCGGCAACAACTTCTGGGCCACGAAACTCATCCTCTCCTATCCTGTATGGAAAGGTAATCTCTCTCTGGGTGGCGAATATAGCTATAACCATCGCACAGATGCCTACACGTTTACATCCACCAACTATGTGCCTGTGAAGACCACCGACACAGAGATCAATGAGAAATCATCGGCCGTCTTCCTGGAGTATGGTCGCTCTTTTGGCAAAGTCTATGCACAGGTAGGACTGCGCTATGAACACCTGACAAACGACTACTTCAATTTTGGTAAAAAGGAGGATGAGGTCTGTCGCAACTATGGCGACTGGTTCCCTACGGCAGTCATCTCTGCCCCTATAGGCAAGGCACAACTCTCCCTCTCCTACCGTCGAGACATCCAGCGCCCGGCCTACTCAAATCTGACCAGTTCGACGGTTTATGTCAACCGTTATACTTACCAGAGCGGTAATCCATATCTATTGCCGACTTATACCCATAGTCTGGTGCTCAATGCTGCCTACAAATGGGCGAACCTGATGCTGAACTATGGCCGAGTGAAGGATGCCCTCACTATGTCGACAGAGCCTTTCCCTGGTTCAGAAGATCCCCTTGTCAGCCTGGTGCGTCCCATCAACAGCTGGGAGGATTACAACCAGTTCAGCATCCAGTTGTCTGCACGCCCCACCATTGGCTGCTGGCATCCGGCATGGAGTGTCATCACCCAGATGCAGGACTTCAAGTCGCCTACTGCTAATGGCTCTACCATCACTTTAAACCGCCCCTGGTTCATTATCGGCTGGCAGAATGACATCGAATTACCTCAAGGTTTCCGCCTCAATATCTCTGCCCAGTGGTATTCTAAAGGTGACTACACCAATTTCCGCATGACCAAGACCCGTCTCTTCACCAACATCGGACTGCAGCGCGACTTCAACCTGAAGCGCTTGGGCGCGCTGACCTTCGACCTCCGTTGCAGCGATCCCTTCCATACTAACAAGACGGATGCTATCGTCTACGGCATCCGCGAGCTGACAACGCACAATCCTGCCCGTCGCACCTTCACGCTCGACCTTACCTGGAAGTTCAACGAGGCCCGTTCTAAGTATCGTGGCTCTGGTGCCGGAGAGAAGCAGAAGGCAAGAATGTAGTCAAATAGCATAATTATTTGGCAATAATCGAAATTCTTCGTAATTTTGCAACCGATGAAACGACTTTGCTATCTTGACAATCTGAAGGTCTGCCTGACCGTCTTGGTGATTATGCACCATGCCGGTCAGGCTTATGGTAATGGTGGCGACTGGGCTTACCATCCCAGCAATCCTGCCGAGTTTATGCCTTGGATATGGCACTTCTTCTCGGTCAATGCAGCTTTCTTTATGGGACTGTTCTTCCTGATTTCAGGTTACTTTGTGCCTATGAGTTTCGATAAGCAGGGGGCAAAGGTGTTTGTACAGAAGAAACTTATCCGCTTGGGAATTCCACTATTGCTGATGGGCGGACTTATATCTGTTTTAACAGGCAAACCGGAGATTGGACATATGTGGTATATCGAGAGTCTGCTGGTGTTCTGTCTGATTTATGCCTTGATACGATTGATATGTAAACCTATCGATGGTGAGTGCACATCGAGCCCCACCATCATCGGCCTGCTGATATTTGGCGGCGTGATGGGTATCGGCAGTTACTTCATCCGTCAGGTCAGCCCGCAGGATCATTGGATATGGCCCTTTGGCATTATCCCTTTGCCAATGGAGCCCGCCCACTATCTGCAATATGTCATGATGTTCGTTATCGGCATACTGGCACGTCGGTTTGCCTGGCTCGAAAAGATGGGTAACACCACGGGAAGCATTTCGCTTGCAATAGGATGCCTTTTGGCTTTAGGTATCTATCTGCGTGATGGTGGGGCTTGGAACGCTTTCGTTACTGAGTGGTTTGGCATCTACGAATCGCTTTTGTGCGTATTTATCTGTTTTGGGCTGCTATGGCTGTTCCGCCAGTATGGTAATTGCGATAGCAAGTTCTGGCAGTGGTGCGCCGCCCAGTCGTATGGCGCTTACATCTTCCATCTGTTGCTGATGATAGTTCTGCAACATGCCACTGACGGCATCTGGATGGGCGCCTTTGGTAAGTTCATGTTCATCGGCATCGTTACCACCATCTGTTCGTTCGTGCTCACTTGGTTGGTAAGGCTGATTCCCGGAGTAAAGAAACTTTTATAATACAAATAAGAATATGAGTGATATGATGACACTCCGACCATTCAACATCAACGATGCAGAGACGATTCTGAGCTGGTGCAAGGACAAGCATACCTTCCGGCTTTGGAGTGCTGACAGGTACAAAGAATTCCCTGCTCAGCCAGAAAGATGATAGAGCAATAAGGTCTCGCAGGGGAAAACATTAGGTCTCGCAGGGGAGAACCCTATGGGTAACAGGGAGAAAGATGGTATCTTTCTATTGTTCGCCTATACGCAAACGATAGTGTGCCTATACGCAAACGACTGTACGACTATACTCAAATTGAAACGCTTTTCAAAAGAAGGTTATTGAATTACAAATAAGTTCGCGAAGCCAAGAAACAAATGCAGTCGCAGGGTATAGGCAGCGACCTCAGCAGCACGCTGACCCTGCGTTATCGCCACAGCAACTGATATGGATTAATAAAATGAGCGAAACGCTATAAAGGTGTCTTAAAAATGGCAAAAAGGGATGGATATTAAAATGTTTTTACTATCTTTGCAGGCAGAATTCATTAACTCAACACAATTTATGAAGAAAACAATTTTATCGATTGCAATGATTTGTGCTGCAACTATGTTGCACGCACAGAAGCCTGCCATCCCCCGCGATGCGGCGCTGGAGGCGAAGATTGAGAAAACATTGGCTAAGATGACACTCGACGAGAAGATCGGTCAGATGCTGGAACTGAACCTCGACATTATTGGCAAGATGACTGTAGAGAATGCCAAGGTGGATCGTGAAAAGGTTCGCAGCGTTCTGCAGCAGTACGGTCGCTCGGATGCCGAAGTAAAGGAGATGCTGAAGAAGACCGATCAGCAGATTATCGATCAGTTGGGTGGATTCCCAGTAGATATCTATCAGGGCGATACTAAGCGTGTGTGGAAACTGAACGAGCAGATGCTCGATACACTGATTTCTAAGTGGAAGGTGGGATCTATCCTGAATGCACCAGGCACAAAGGCTCCAACAGTAGCCCAGTGGCAGCAGTGGATCCAGCTGATTCAGAAAAAGTCGATGAAGTATCTGGGCATTCCTGATATCTACGGACTGGATCACAACCACGGCGTAACCTATACTCAGGGCGGAACACTCTTCCCACAGCCCATTAATCTGGGTGCATCGTTCAATACCGAACTGGCTCGCAGAGGCGCTGAGATTACAGCTTACGAGAGTCGTGCAGCCAACTGTCCTTGGGTGTATAACCCTGTAGTTGACCTGAGTCGCGACCCACGTTGGCCTCGTGTATATGAGAGCTTTGGCGAGGATGCCATCGTAAACTCAAAGATGGTAACAGCTGAGATTAGGGGTTATCAGGGCGATGATAATAACCACATCGACCAGTATCACGTAGGTACCAGCACCAAGCACTACTTTGCCTATGGTGCTCCCTGGACAGGTAAGGACCGTACCCCAGCTTACCTCTCGCCACAGATGATTCGTGAGAAATACTTCGAGCCTTTCAAGGCAGCTGCTTTGGCTGGTACACTCACCATGATGGTTAACTCGGCCTCAGTCAACGGCGTGCCTGTTCATGCCAGCTACGAGTATCTGACCAAGTGGCTGAAAGAAGACCTGCAGTGGGATGGATTCCTGGTTACCGACTGGGCTGATATCAACAACTTGTTCTCTCGCGAACATGTAGCTAAGGATAAGAAAGATGCCATCCGTATCGCTATCAATGCAGGTATCGATATGTCGATGGACCCCTATAGCGTTGAGTTCTGCATTCTGCTGAAGGAGCTGGTACAGGAGGGTAAGGTGAAGATGAGTCGTATCGACGATGCCGTTCGTCGTATCCTGCGTGCCAAGTATCGCCTGGGCCTCTTCGAGAAACCAAACACAGGTGGTAAGGGCTTTGAGAAGTTTGGTAGCGCCGAGTTTGCTGCCGCCTCGTTGAAGGCAGCTGAGGAGAGCGAGGTTCTGCTGAAGAACGAGGGTAATATCCTGCCTTTGGCTAAGGGAAAGAAGATTCTGCTCACTGGTCCTAACGCCAACCAGATGCGTTGTCTGCATGGTGGTTGGAGCTACACCTGGCAGGGCTCAAAGGCAGAGGAACTCTCAGAGAAATACAACACCATCTACGAGGCTCTGTGTAATAAGTATGGTAAGGAGAACATCATCCTTGAGCAGGGTGTAACCTATAATGAGAATGGTGCTTACTACGATGAGAATGAGCCTGAGATTGATAAGGCTGTATCCGCTGCCGCCAAGGCCGATGTGATTATCGCTTGTATTGGCGAGAACTCATATACTGAGACACCTGGTAACCTGAACGACCTGTGGTTGTCGGCAAACCAACGCAATCTGGTAAAGGCACTCGCCAAGACTGGCAAGCCCATCGTCATGGTGCTGAACGAGGGTCGTCCTCGTCTGATTGCTGATATCGAGCCATTGGCTAAGGCTGTGGTTGATATCCTGATTCCTGGTAACTATGGTGGCGATGCACTGGCCAACCTGTTGGCTGGCGATGCCAACTTCTCGGCTAAGATGCCTTACACCTATCCTCGTGAGATTAACTCGCTGAACACCTATGATTATAAGGTATCAGAAGAGGTGGGCACCATGGCTGGCGCTTACAACTACGATGCAAAGGTTTCGCTCCAGTGGCCATTCGGCTATGGCATCAGCTACACCACCTATGAGTACAGCAACCTGAAGGTGGATAAGAGCAAGTTTACTGCAGCCGATGTGCTGACAGTAAGCGTAGATGTAAAGAACACAGGTGCCAAGGCCGGTAAGGAGGCTGTACTGCTTTACAGCAGCGACCTGGTAGCATCAATCGTACCAGACAACAAGCGTCTGCGCGACTTCACTAAGATTGAGTTGCAGCCAGGCGAGGTAAAGACTGTTACCTTCCAGTTGCCTGCCAAGAACTTAGCCTTTGTAGGCGCCGATGGAAAGTGGACCCTTGAGGAGGGCGACTTTATCCTGAAGGTTGGCAATCAGACCGTAGGTACTGCTTGCACACAGACAAAGATTTGGGACGAGCCTAATATTTAATCTCGTCCTGAGTAATATAGTTCCGATGAAGGGGCAGGGAGTTTGGCGTTATCGTAAACTTCCTGCCTTTTTCCATGTTCAGCGTTACCTTCTGGAATCTGGGGGCGGCTAACATATAGCGATCGGTAGCCGGACAAACAGGATAGAATCCGATAGAACCAAATACATACCAAGCCGACATCTGTCCGGCATCGTCATTACCAGATAATCCACCTGGAGTGTCGTTGTATTCTGTGTCGAGGATATGGGCTACATGCTCGATGGTTTTTTCGCGTTTGCCAATAAAGTCGTAGAGCCAAGGTATCTGATGGCAAGGCTCATTGCCGTGCCAATAGCGACCTTCTGAAAAGAGTGAGTCGAGCTTAGTCTCGAACTTCTCTTTGCCACCAAGCACATCGATGAGGCCTTCTACATTCTGTGGCACATACCATGTATAATGGCAGGTAGCACCCTCAGTAATATATGATTTGCGATGGATAAAGTCGGTGTTGTTCTCGAACTTACCGCCATCGGTCTTCTTGCGCGAAACCTGTTTTGGCGCATGGCGACCATCGCAATAGCCTGTCTTGGGATTAATCACATTGCGCCAGTTTTCCGATCGGCGCATCAGTTCCTGGTAATCCTTGTCCTTACCCATGGCCTTGGCCAACTGGGCCACAGCAAAATCGTCGAAGGCATATTCGAGGGTTCGCGATGTCTGCTCATCCTGATGGAAAGCCTCCTTCACGCCATCCTCTAAGGGAATATAGCCGTACTTGAGGTACGAGGTGAGTGCTCTGCGACCCATACCGTTCTTGTAGTCGTTATAATTGGCTGGCGTCTCGAAAGCGTTCTTACGCATCGCCTCGTAAGCCTTTTCTATGTCGAAGTTTCTGATCCCTTTAATATAAGCATCAGCCAGTACGGCGCTGCTATGATCGCCAATCATGGCTGCTGTGTACGAGTTCCAGCAGGGGAAAATAGGTAGCCAACCGCCCTGTTCGTACATAGTTACTAACGATTGCATCATATCCGCAGCCTTGTCAGGGGCAATGAGTGTATAGAGTGGATGCAGGGCTCGATAGGTATCCCACATTGAGAAGTCTCCGTAGTAGGTGCGTGGTTCAGCAGGAAATTCAATGATGCCATTGGCAAACTGAGGGTAGCTGCCATCCACATCGCTCATCTCTCTGGGCAGAAACGAACAGCGATAGAGGGCGCCATAGAACTGGTTGATGCGAGCGGTGTCGCCATCCTCTACGTCGATAGTATGCAAGCGGTTAATCCATTGTTGGGCAGTTTGGGTCATCATACTTCCAAAGTCGTGCCCTTCTGTCTCGAAAGCGAAGTTGTTAACGACACCTTCTTTCGAGGTGAATGATGAGGCTGCTTTTAGGATGATGGGCTGATGAGCCTTGCCTTCGAAGGTGAACCAGGCGCAGAGACTATCGCTGCCATAATCCTTGATATCATCGTAGGCCTGTAACAGATAGTGCCCATCAAAGCCTGCCTTCTCGCCCCAGCCCTGATAGATGCGATGCACAGGGTTGTAGCCATAGATGGTCTTGGCCTTACTGTCAATCTCTAAGTGGCCTTGCTGCTCGTCGCTGTTGTGGTTCAGTACGATGTGTATAGGTCCGTCCTGCTCGGGGGTGATGCGGAAGATGGCGGTATGACTCGTTCCTGTCATCTCTATCTTCAGATGTTCCTTGGGCAGCCTGACGGCATAGTAGTGAGGATGTGAAATCTCTTGTGCATGCGAGAAAGGAGTGGCGCGCTCTTCTGGCTTCAGACGTAGTTGTCCGCTAAGCGCAGCTAATGTGAACGAACCATAGTCCTGTGTGCATCCGCCTACTATCCAATGGCTATTCCGGATTCCCTGGAACAGCGAGTCGGTATAATAATAAGGTGCGATGCATTTCTGCTCTGTGTCACGAGTCTGGGGTGTCCAGAAGTTCTGTCCGTTGGGCACGAGAACGGCTGGTAGCGTTTGTCCATGCTCCTCTGACCCTTTGCCAAACAGTCCTGCTGTCTTGGTGTTGGCAGGGGCTGTACCCACCATGGTGTTTAGCGCACAGAGCTGACGAAGATGCTCGAAGTGATGGATGCGGTCAGCTACCTGCTGCTTGAGTGCCTTCCAGTTCTTGAAGCCCAATGACTTCTCATTGTGGAGTAATTGCACAAGCACGTCGCCTTGTGCATTCTTGTAGAATATCATCTGCAGATTCGCTGCCATCGGCAGAATCTCATCCATCTTATCGAATCTGATGCCGCTTTCTACCTGCCATAAGTCACGTATGCCCATGAGGGTGAACAGACGATAGAGGTTGGAATCGTGTCCGAATCGCAGATCGGCTCCCACACCTCCTCGAACGATAGCTGCATCCGCATCGGCTTCGATACGTCTCCAAAGTGAAAGAGCACATCGGGCAGGGATACCTTTGTTTTCAATCACATCGCCGTGGACGATGGTCATACCGATGTTGTTTTTTTCATAGACTGCCTTAAATTCCTCTGGTGTGAAGATGTCGTAGAGTGATACATTCAATTCTACATCCTGCATATCCGAGGCGATGGTATGGAGTTCCATCAGCAGTTTGGCTGGCTCTTTTACTTTCGAAGGATCCACAAACAGCGCTTTGATGAATCTGTCGGGTGATATCTGGAGTGGGATGTTGGTACGACTCTCCAAGGCCTTTTCTTCTGGTGAGGTGTAGGCTATCCAGGCCATATCTTCTTCGCGAGTGATGGGTGTTAGATGTTGGACTTTGGAAAATTGTTTGAGTTCATCCACAAAGTTCTCCATACTCACCTTACATCTGTTTACGGTACTGCTATGAGCCGTCAGATGGGCATCTTTCGTAAACAGCTGCGGGAAGTTCTGGTACATACGACGGGCTATGCCGCGATGTTGGCGGGCACCTAAGGCGGTGAGCTGTCCGCCGTTACCTTTGGCGTTCTTCCAGATTCTGATCAGACGCTTGCTAACCTCCTTGCCAAGTATGGTAAGGTTGTTGGCATCAGTAAACTGGTTGTTTACCCAGGTGTATCTCGCGTCGTTGGTGAGCCAGCGTGAGCCATGCCTGCCATAGTGTGAGATGTAGAAGGGTTTGTAGCCCTCAGGTGCTGCTTGAAGTTGCGGTGTAGCATCGCCTGATTCAATGGGATAGGCATAATACACGCCGCCTAATTTCTCGTATTGTGCGAACACAGGACTGGCTGTCAGGCAAGCCAGCCCCATCAGTAAAATGGTATATATTCTTTTTTTCATATTCTCTATGATGTTTGTGGGCTATCCTCGCAATAATTCGAAAATAAAGCGAGCGCCTTGTTTGTATGATGTGTCCAGCCATAGTTTGCCGCCCATTCGCAAGGCGACAGAACGTGAAATGGTCAAGCCGGCACCTGTACCATCTGCAAACTCGTCGAGTTGCACGAACTCTTCGAAGATGTGCTCTGCCTCTTCAGCAGGAATGCCAATGCCAGTGTCCTCAACGATAAATCGTATGACATGATTGGTAAACTCTGTTTTGAGGGTGATGCTGCCTTCGTGGGTGAACTTACAAGCATTCTCCAATAGTTGCCCAAGAATGCGCGATGCGTGTTGCTTGTTGGTAAGCATGGTAACGGCGTTAGTGCTATCGTCGTTAAGTATCTGGAGCGTTACAGCCGAAGTCTTATTGCCAGGCCGGGTATGGTGATCGATGCCTGAATGGCTGATAGCCATCTTGATGATGGTCTTGACGTCGGTATGGTCTTCACGTTCAATCTCAGTTTCGCTGTTCACGTCGCTCAGCATCAGCATGCGGTCAACCAGTTTAATGATGCGGTCTGTACTTTCTGTCACTCGCTCCTGAATATCCCGTTTCTCGCTCTTTGGCAGATCCATATCTGTCGAGGTGAGAACCTGCGTGAAGCCTGATACGATGTTCAGCGGTGTACGAATCTCATGCGAGATGTTACGGATAAACTCGCTTTTCATCTTCGATGATACTTTTGCTTTCTCGTTGGCGATACGCAGTTTGTCGTTGATCTTTTTCAGTCTGATGGCCGTGCGCCAGCCGAAGATGAGTAGCACCAGTAGTGCCAGTACGATGGACGATGAGGCAACAATGGTGTATAAGAACTTGGTATGTTGTTGTTCTGTTTTGAGCTCGTCGACTTGGAAGAGGGTGTTCAGCTCGTCGAGGTGCTGACGGGTCTCGCGTCCGAACACAGAGTCTTTCTCGTGATACAGTCGCTGATAGATGCTTGCTGCCTCTGCCTCTTGTCCTAATTGCATCAGCGACTGGGCTCTGATTTCGTCGGTATGGTCATCCTTCTCATCGGTAATCATCTTGACGCTATCTGTATAGAGCAATGCCTGATTGGCATCGCCTTTGGCCTGGAAGTAGCGGGCCTGCATCTTATAATAATGGTGCAGACTGAGTGGCTTGTTGATGATATGGGCGTGGTGTCCGGCTGTATCAAGGGATAGTTTGGCATCTTCGAACTTCTTCAGTCCGATATAGGCGGCAGCGCGAGCCTGATAGCACGAGTTATAGCACTCGCGCACTTCGTCAGTTCTTCTTTTTCCTACCTTCTTGATAAGAAACTTGTACCAGTCATTGGCTACTTGGAGTTCCTTGTCGAACTGCTTGTCGTAGTCGTAGGCTTTGGCAATGCGATAGAAGATGTTGCTGAGCGAACTGATGTCATCGTCGTCCTTCATCAGCTCGGCATAGTGTTTCAGCGCCTCGACGGCAGGCTCTGTTTGTTTCATGTTGAGATAGATGACGCCTATCTGTTTGTAGGCCATCGCGCGTCCCAGCTTGTTGTTGCGCTTCTGGGCGTCGCTTAGCATCTGCTGTGTTTCTTGTAGCGACAGCTGTAGCTTGCCGAGGGCGCTCAGGGTGTTGGCCTTGAGTTGCCAGGTACGATAGTAGTTCTCCCATTGGTTGTTCTTTCGGAACCATTCCATCTGGGCATTAGCTTCATCGGCAAGTTTTTGTGTCTGCGAGTTGTTTTTCAGGCTGACCATCTGTTGCCATCTGGCTTCGCTCTCTTTCTCAATGCTCGTAGCATTCTTATTCTCTATGGGTTGAGCATAGAGTATCAGGCATCCAATTAAAAGGTTAATAACAGATAGTATTCTTCTCATCGTTCTATACGCCAATCGATTCCCAGAGGATTGTTTCGCATTTCGAGTACCAAGGGTAGCTCGTCGTCGAGAGAGATCCACATTTCTGTGCGGTCGATGTCAGCGCAGACGTGGATGGTATGATTTGTCGAATCCAATTTTCTCCAGGTGATGCCGTCATAGAGGCAGAAGCCATTCTGTTTCAACTCGCGCAGGGCTTTCTTTGAGATAAAGGCGAACGTACCTTTCGCATCGTATGCCACTCCGTCGGCAGGGATGTTCCAGCAGAAGCTGTTGCCATTCTCCACGATGGGGCGTGGGGTCTTGTAGCGTGCCTCTTTGCAGGTAACAAACAAGGTATCTCCCTGCCACGTGTAGGATAACGGCCAGGTGCGGAACTGCTTGTTGAGCGTAAAGCTGATAGCGGCTTTGAGCGATGGGGTTGTCTTTGAGTAGTTTCCTGCCGAGAAACTGGTAGTTTCATGCCGAGAAACTGGTAGTTTCTCCGTAGGAAACAGATGGTGCCCTTCTTTGAAACTCTTCTTTGAAACGTAGAACACCAGTTCGCCGCCTTTCATCAGGTCGGCGTGCTCCAGTCTTGCATCATCCAACAACTTGCCATTCAGGGTAACCTTCTCAAAGTGTGTGCCTTTGCCTTTAATGATACCATGTAGCGTCTGACCGTTCGACAGTTGTAACGTCCACTCTGGAATCAAAGGTGTATGCAACAGGTAGTAGCTCTGTCCGGCATTGGGGTAGAGCCCCATCATATGAAAGGCCAACCATGATGACATGGCGCCGCTATCATCATTGCCTGGTAATCCATCAGGCTTATCGCTATAGTTCTGTGTGATAATCTGGCGAATACGGTCGGATGTCAGGTCAGGGCGACTTATCCAGTGATACAGACAAGGCGTGAGGAACGAAGGCTCATTGCCTACGTTATAGCGCTTGCGGTCGAAGAACAGATCCAGTCGCTTACGGAAGGTTTCTTCGCCACCACAGGCCTCAATCAGTCCTGGCACATCGTGCGGAATACTGAGTGAATACTCTGCCGAGAGAGCTTCGTAGAAGAAGGTGCTCCACCAAGGCAGATACCAGGGAGCAACCTTGGTGATAGGGGTATATGGAATCTGTGGATGATAGACCTTCGACTTGCCCCAAGGTACTGAATCCAGCCAACGTCCATGAGCATCCTTGGGCATGATGTAGCCTTTCACATCGTCCCACTCGTAGTCGGCACGCCAGAGGTTCTTCCAGTTCTTTGATTGCTGGATGTAGCGGTCGTAGATATCCATACGTCCTAAACCTTTGGCTACTAATGCGATGCAATAATCGTTATAGGCGTATTCGATGGTGCGCGTGCCGGCACGGTCGATACCATAGGGCAGAAAACCGTATTTCAGGTATTCGTGCAGTCCACCTCGTCCGTGTTTCTCGTGGTCGGCACCTGGATCGGCTTCCGCATCCTTCAGCATAGCTTCGAGAGCGAAGTTGTAATCAATGCCTTCCACACCTTTAGCAAAGGCGTCGGCTATCACCACCTCGGCATTCGAACCGCCTTGGGTACGACCGTTGCAATCGCCACTACGGGCGTCAGGCATGTATCCCTCTCGTTTATAGATGTTTAGCAGCGAGTTTACGATATCCGCCTCGCGTTTAGGGTCAATCAGTGTGATGAGTGGCGAACTGGAACGGTAGGTGTCCCAGATGGCATAGTAGTCATCGTAGTAAGGTTTCTCTGTCCATTTGGGGTTTTCGCCGGTCTTATCCACAGGCATGATCATGGTGTGGTAAAGAGCAGTATAGAACATGCGCTTATCAGTCCCTGAACCTGTTATCTGGATGCGACTGAGCAGACGCTCCCAGCTCTGGCGGAGTTTTGCCAGTTGACTGTCGAAGTCGTCTTCAACGATATTGCGCTTGGCTTGTTGTTCGCTGACGTACGAAATGCCAATCTTTATGTTCAATAAGGTATCGGCAAAGGCGATGGTATTATCGCTCGTCTGCTTAAATGCTTTATCTGTTACCAGACAAAAGTAGACTGTATAGGCATCACCATTGTTCCAGCCGCCTCGAACGCGTGTGTAACCACGTACCTCGTGGTTGTTCACCACTTCTACTTCGCCACCGATGAACTGCTGCTGTTCACGACGGTCTGGTTCAGGGTTCTTGCCCAGGTAATGGGTGGCATCGATGAGTAGTGAACCGTTCGTGGGATAGTGTATGCGATAGAATGCACAGCGTTCAGCTGTTGTAATCTCTGTGCGGATGCCATTCTCGAAGGTGGTGGCATAATAACCTAATGCGAACATCTCATTTACCCGTCTCTGAGGAGTTACACCTGGTTGTATCAGAATATTACCATATTTCTGCCCACCGCCAGTACCACTGACATGGGTCTGCGAGAAACCTGTCACAACCTCAGGCATCTTGGCCCAGCCGGCATTAGGCTTAACGGTACAGTCGGGACCTGGTTTACACATGCCAAAAGGCATCGACGGACCAGGGAAAGTCCTTCCCACACCCTCACTGCCAATCCTTGGATCGACATACTGCCACACTTGTCCCAAGCTTGCCATAGAACAGAGTAGCAAACATACGGTTAAAATGTTCGTTTTTAGTTTCATGCCGCAAAGATAAACATTTTTTCGTGTAATTAGTGTGTTTCGTGCCTTTTTTTTCGTACTTTTGCAGCCAAAAAGATAAGAAAGATGAAAGACTGTATATTGATACTGAGCGGTGGTCTCGATTCTACCACCTTGCTGTACGACTATCAGGACCGTATTGCATTAGCAATATCTTTCGATTATGGCAGTAATCATAATGCGAAGGAGATACCCTTTGCACGTCTGCATTGCGAACGTTTGGGAATCAAGCATATCGTGATTCCCCTTGAGTTTATGGGGCAGTATTTTCATAGTTCGTTGTTGGAGGGCGATGAGGCCATCCCTGAAGGTCATTA
Source organism: Prevotella sp. P6B4 (assembly GCF_000619985.1). Classification (NCBI taxonomy): domain Bacteria; kingdom Pseudomonadati; phylum Bacteroidota; class Bacteroidia; order Bacteroidales; family Prevotellaceae; genus Prevotella; species Prevotella sp. P6B4. Next base: position 12,523 of record NZ_JHVE01000029.1, on the reverse strand, counting down.
TGCCGACGAGAATATGAAATCGACTGTTGTGCCTTTCCGCAATGGTATCATGTTGGCTGTAGCAACAGGTATGGCCGAGAGCAATAATCTGCAGTATGTGATGATGGCCAATCACGGAGGCGATCATACAATCTATCCTGACTGCCGTCCAGAGTTTGTCGATGCTTTCGATCAGGCCGCTCATGCCGGCACTTATAATGGTGTACGCTTGCTTTCGCCATATTGCAATATGACTAAAGGACAGATTGCTGCACGTGGTAAGCAACTGGGTATCAACTATGCCGAGACCTGGTCGTGCTACCGTGGTGGCGACAAGCATTGTGGTAAGTGTGGTACCTGCGTAGAACGCAAGGAGGCCTTGGCTGATGCCGGTATCGATGACCCAACAGACTACGAAGGATAAGATGTCGAAATACAATATCCATACTCTATCCAATGGATTGCGGATCATCCACAAGCCTTCTGTGGCTGAGGTGGTTTACTGCGGTTATCAGATTGCAGCAGGTACGCGTGATGAGCTACCAGGCGAAGAGGGTATGGCTCACTTCTGCGAACATATGACGTTCAAGGGTACTGAGCATCGCAACGCCCTCCAGATTATCAATGGCCTGGAGCAATTAGGCGGCGATCTGAATGCCTTCACTAACAAGGAAGATACCACCTTCTATGCTGCTATCCAGAAGGAGCATATTGCTAAAGCTATCTCGCTGCTTACCGATATGGTATTCCACAGTGCCTATCCTCAGCACGAGATTGATAAGGAGGTAGAGGTGATCTGCGATGAAATTGAGAGTTATAACGACTCGCCAGCAGAGCTGATCTACGATGAATTTGAGAATATGTTGTTCGAGGGGCATCCCTTGGGGCATAACATATTGGGCAATGCCGATCAGTTGCGTACCTATAAAACAGCCGATGCCTTACGATTTGTAAAGCGCAACTATCGCCCTGATAACGCTATCTTCTTTGCCTATGGCAATGTGGATTTCAAACGTCTGGTAAAAATGGTAGAGAAAGCGCAGGAATTAGTTCAGGCACCAGCCGGACAACAATCCGTATTGGTTGGCGGTACCCCAGCGGTTCCTGCCAAATCGCTTACCAAAGATATAGGTTCGCACCAGGCTCATGTGATGTTAGGCACACGTAGCTACGATATCCATCACCCTTTGCGTATCCCTTTGTATCTGCTGAATAACATCCTTGGCGGTCCCAGCATGAATGCCCGCCTGAACCTTGCCTTGCGCGAGCGTCATGGTCTGGTTTATACTGTTGAGAGTACGATGGTGAGCTATAGCGATACAGGCATGTGGAGCATTTATTTTGGTTGCGACCCACATGATGTAAGAAAATGTCTCCGTTTGGTGCGTCGCGAGCTGGATAAGGTGATGCAGAAGCCTCTGAGCGATAGTGCCCTTCAGAAAGCCAAACAGCAGTTGAAAGGTCAGATAGCCATTGCTTGTGACAATCGTGAGCAGTTTGCCCTCGACCTTGGCAAGAGTTTCCTGCATTATGGTTGGGAGAAAAACGTTGATAAACTGTTTGATAGTATCGATAAGGTGACGGTTGCTGACATCCAGCAGGTGGCAAACGATTTGTTTGCCGCTGATAAACTGTCCACTTTAATATTCAAATAGCGCGCAGGTACTGTCGCATAGCTTTGCGGGCAGTACCCAAGCGATACTCTACGCTCTTGTAGTTATCGCCCAGAAAAACCGATATCTCACTTACCTTCATACCATCGTAGATATGAAGACGATAGATTTCACGACAGTTCTCAGGCAGTCGGGCTAATCCGCGTTCCATCTGTTCGGTGATTTCGTGGATAGAGTAAACAGAGTCTGTAGAAAGCTTCTCGCTACATACCTGATGGATATAGTGCTCGTACTCATGATAGCTGGTACGACGACGGTAGTAGTCGAAGATGAGATGACTGGCAATGGTATAGGCTAAGGCTGGTAAGGTGTGCTCGGTTAATAATTTAGTGGAAGTGAGCAGACGCAGAAAGACGTTTTGTACCACATCTTCTGCCTCTGCACTTCCACCAAGACGAGCTCTGACGTATGTCAGCAACTCGTCGCGGTGAGTAATAAAATAGTTGTCTATAAGTTGATAATTATTATTCATTGATGACCTTCTGAATCGTTCCATCCTCGTTATAGAACAGGCGCTGCACCTTGAGTGAGCGCAGGTGGGTGATATCATTTGAAGGTACGCAGTCGTGATAGAACAGGAACCATTCGCCCTTATACTCTACGATAGAGTGGTGGGTTGTCCATCCTACAACTGGGTCGAGGATGACACCTTGATAGGTGAAAGGTCCGTAAGGATTGTCGCCGATACCATAGCACAGCATGTGGCTGTCGCCGGTAGAATAGCTGAAGTAATACTTGCCGTTGTACTTGTGCATCCATGAAGCCTCGAAGAAACGATGAGGATCACCTGCCTTCAGGGGCTGTCCGTCCTTGTCGACTACCACAACGCTGCGTGGAGCCTCTGAGAACTGCAGTACATCATCGCTCATCTTTACCACGAAGCTCGACAGGGCAGGTACGTCGGCAGGCGCAAAGAGCTGGGTCTTCTTATCAGCAGCAGGACCAAGGTCAACACCTTCTTTCACCAGTTTCTCTGGAGCCTGGTACCACTGCAACTGTCCACCCCACAGACCACCGAAGTAGCAGTAGATCTGTCCGTCTTCGTCTTTGAATACGCTGGGGTCTATAGAGAATGAACCACGGATAGGCTGATCCTGTGGAATGAATGGCCCTTCGGGCTTATCAGCAACTGCTACACCCAGGTGGAATACACCATTGTAGTCCTTAGCCGAGAAAATCAGGTAGTACTTACCATCCTTCTCTACACAGTCGTTATCCCACATCTGCTTTTCAGCCCACTTTACGTCGGCAACATCCAGAATCTTTCCATAGTCGGTTACCTCGCCATTCTCTACGTCTTCCATAGAGATAACGTGATAGTCTTTCATCTGGAAGTGACCGCCATCATCGTCGAAGGCAGCACCAGCCTCCCAGTCGTGAGAGGGATATACATAAAGCTTACCATTGAATACATTAGCAGAAGGATCTGCATAATAATCTTTCGGATAAAGATAGCGTGGTTTCATATACAAACTATATTAAATGAGTTATTAAACATGATTATTTTGGTTGGCAAAGCGTCGCCGTGCAGCTAACTCTGCCTGCATATTCTCGTTATATTCCTTGGAAATCGGATAGAAATGGAGCGCTACTACGCCTACAACAAAGAGGATGGCAGGAACAACACTTGATACCAGTCGGATGCCTAAGGTGGCACTCTCATTCTGGATCGTTGACTCGCCACCAGAGTTATAGCCAAACATCGAAATGATGATGCCGGCAATAGCACCTCCGAATCCCAGACCTAATTTCAGCGCGAGTACGATACCTGAGAAACAGAATCCTGTGGCACGGCGATGGTTCTCGTATTCTATATGGTCGGCTACATCGCCTATCATGGCCCATAGTAGTGGGATGGTAGGGGCATAGACTAACGAGCGCAGGAAGTTGAGTACGAACAATAAGCTGACATCTGTTGGCTCAGGGATATAGAAGAGCGCTGTAAAGAAGGCGGTCATGGCCAGACAAACCTTGAAGGTCTTTTTCTTTCCGAACTTGTTGGCTAAGTAACGCGACAAACAGATGACACCCATAAATTGTACCACAGCGCCCATCATGTTAAAGGCTGAGAAACCAAAAGAATAGGCCTCGTCAGGTTCGATGCTGACAAAATGTGACAGGAAATCATAAAGCGACTTCTGATCGACATTATACTGGAAATAGAAATTCATGGCCGATCCCCACATGGCTAATGTGATGAATAGGGAGAAAGTGAGCAGCGCCATGGCATTCCAGGATACACTCGAAAAAGTGTTCTTGATATCTTCTCTAATACTGATTTGCTGCTGTGGAGGTGGTTGGATACGCTCTTTGGATACCGCAAATGTAATGATAAAGAATAGAAATGCGATACAGGCAAAGAGGATGATAGTACAGCTCCAACCATGCTGCAACGTGTTACCCTCGGCAAAATGTTCGACGAGTGGTAATGTGAGTCCTTGTACCACGAACTGTGCTATGGTAACAACGACGAATCGGATGGTGGTGATGCTGGTGCGCTCGCGTATGTCGCTCGTCATTACGCCTCCTAATGAGGAATAGGGGATGTTGTTAAAACTGTAGACGGTCATGAGCAGCACGTAGCTGATAGTAGCATAGATGGCTACGGCGCCTTTGCTATGTATGCCCGGATTGTAGAATGCCAATACATAAAAAAGACAGAAAGGGATGACGGTCCATAGCATCCAGGGGCGGAATTTGCCCCAGCGGGTGTTGGTATGGTCGGTCAGTAGACCTACTGCGGGATCAACAATAACAGCCGAAATACTGGCAATCATCAGTACCGATCCAGCCACTGCTCCATCAAGTCCGAAAACGTCGGTATAGAACTTCAACTGGAATATCATCATCATCTGGAATACCAGATTAGCGGCGGCATCTCCCAAGGAATAGCCCACCTTTTCGCCCAATGAAACCTGTTGTGATGATAACTTATTCATAACTGTTGTTGTTAAAACTGCTGCAAAGGTAGTGAAAAAATAGCCATCCGACATTCTAAATTGTTACAGATGCTTTTCAAAATGTGTCATCGCGTAAGAAAAAAGGTGATTTTGGATAGTTCAACAAAGAATTTTGTTACTTTTGCAACATCAAAGCAACAATTATGAAGAAAATTCTGTTTTTTTGCGCAACTTTATTCTGCCTTTCAATTGCTGATGCTAAGGTTTCTATGCCGCAACTGTTCCAGTCGGGTATGGTGATGCAGCGTGGTAAAACGATCCCTGTTTGGGGAAAAGCCGATGTCGGCGAAACGGTTACCATACGATTCAATAAGAAAGTGTATACCACAACTGCCGATGCTGATGGTCGTTGGCGCATTGATCTCCCTAAGATGAAAGCGGGTGGCCCTTATCAGATGTCTGTTAACGAACAGACCATTGATAACATTATGATCGGCGATGTGTGGCTGTTGTCTGGTCAGTCGAATATCGATGTAACTATCGAACGCGTCTATCCGCAGTACACTCAGGAGATTGATAACTACGAGAATAGTCAGATCCGCTTGTTCCGTGTGCAGAACGAAACGAGCACGCATGGCGTTAAGGAAGATATCCGTCCCACAAATATCAACTGGAAACCTGCCAATAAGCAGAATGCCTGGCTATTCTCGGCAGCTGGCTACTTCTTGGGTAAGCGTATGTTCGAGAAAAACAAGGTGGCTCAGGGCATCATCGTCAACAGTTGGGGTGGAACCCCTATCGAGGCATGGATTAGCGAAGACTCGCTGAAAACCTGCTATCCCATGCTCATCAAAAAATTACAGATGTATCAGAATGATGCCTACATACGCGCTCAGATGCAGGCCAATGGTGCTGCTAACCAGCAATGGGAGGCCATTCTGAATCAGACCGACCCTGGCTATGCTGATGCGAAATGCGATGACAGCCAGTGGCCTGTGGTCAATCAGAACGACTGGACCTGGCGCGGTACGGGTAGTGTGTGGTTGCGTCAGCATATAACGATTGACAAGGCGCATGCAGGAAAACCGGCGCGTTTGCTGTTAGGTACACTCTTCGATCGTGATGTGACATACCTGAATGGTAAGCAGATAGGCCAGACGGGCTATCAGTATCCGCCTCGCCGCTATGATATCCCTGAAGGACTCTTGCAGGAAGGTGATAATGTAATTGCTATCCGCTTTATCAACAAATACGGCGCTGCGCACTTTATTCCCGAAAAGCCTTATATGTTTTGTTTCGGCGACGATCGTTTCTCGCAGAACCCCATGCCCCAGGATGTGATTCCTTTGAGCCAGCAGTGGCTGATGCATGTCGGTGCCGAGATGCCTCAGTGCCCAGGCGGCGATGTCTCTCTGCAGAATCAGCCTACCACCCTCTATAATGCCGTGCTCTATCCCTTGGCACCTTACGCCATCAACGGTGTTGTTTGGTATCAGGGTGAATCGAATACAGGAAATCCTGCATATGCAGACTATCTGAAGAAACTGATGGGCTGTTGGCGCGATCGTTGGCAGGAGCAGCTGCCTTTTGTCATTGTCCAGTTGGCCAACTACGATGGTCGCCAGCAGAGTGGCTTCCCACGTCCCATCACGCCACAGTTAGACCCCGTCAACAGCGGTTGGGCGCAGTTGCGCGAGGCTCAGCGCACCGCAGTCAAAGCCGATGCACGTGCAGAACTGGCAGTCATCAACGACTTGGGCGAGACGGTTGATATCCATCCCTTGCGTAAAAAAGAGGTTGCCGAGCGCGTGGCCCTGTGCTTTGATAAGCTCTTATATAATAATAAGGTGAAGTTGTCGCCCGAGGTGGTATCTACTCATGTGAGTGATGCGGCTATTCAGCTCACACTCGACCAACCCATACAGGAAGGCGATCTTTATACATTCGAGGTTTGCAACAATGGTAGCGACAAATATCAGAATGTTCCTGCTGTCGGCAGGGGTAACGTGATTACCCTTCTTTATCCTACGGCATCTCAGGCACCATGCCTGAAAATCCGCTACGCTTGGAAGGACGATCCTAAGCAGGCAAATGTACGTTCATTGAACGGTCTGCCAATGAGTTCATTCGAATTGAAGATTAAATAATAATAACTAATAAGAATTATGAGTACAACTAACGAAACCAAAGGCTTTTACAAGCTTTCGTGGCTCCAGCGCATCGGATATGGATCGGGCGACCTGGCGCAAAACCTGATTTTCCAGACGGTGGCATGTTATCTCATGCTTTACTTGACTACAGTACTGAAGATTAATCCAGCTTTTGTGAGTGGACTGATTCTTTCCGTTCGACTCATCGACTGTTTCTGGAGTCCTGTAGTAGGTCGTTATATTGATAACCGTAACCCCAAATTGGGTAAGTACCGCACTTACCTGCTTTATGGTGGTATTCCCCTGACGGTTGCCGCCTGCCTGCTCATGCTGCCTCAGGCCGCTACCTGGTCAACCAGCATGAAGCTGATCTATGCCACTGTGAGCTATACGGTGCTGAGTATGATCTATTCAGTGGTAAATATCCCTTATGGCTCTATTATGGCCAGTATGACGCGCGATAACGACGAGGTGCTGAAACTGACATCTACCCGTATGGTGTGCGCTAATATCGGTCAGATTGTAGTTCAGGCTGGTTTCCCCATCGGTTTGGCTATGGTTGCTCACACGATAATCGACTGGAATCAGGCTCTGTTCATGGCCATTGGTACTATCCCTGCCTTCGTTATCCTGCCCTCTCTGCCTATGTTGAAGAGATGGTTGGGCAAGAAGGGCCTGTATTATCTGCTGCTCACTATTGGTTTTGTAGGCTTCGCCATCCTGTTTACCATTGGTAAGTTCTTTGATGTGGCAGCCCTTAATACGCTGGTACAGACAGCCAAGGTGATGACAGGTGTGGGTCTGTTGGTAGGTTCTCTGATGTGGGCTCTTGTGCCTGAGGTCATCACCGAGGCCGAGTATCGCACAGGCAACCGTCCTGCTGCTACCGTTAACGCCCTGGCTGGTGTAGCCTTCAAGGCTGGTTTCTCCATAGCCGGTTGGATTACGCCATTGGTAATGGGTATGATTGGCTTCGATCTGGCCAGCGAGGAGTCGGCTCTGCCTATCGATCCTAATGCCTGGTTTACCGTTACCTGCGTGTTTGCCATCATCGGCTTTATGCTTCTGCTTTATTGCTTCACAGGTTGTAGGGAGCGAATCGCTACCACCCCTGAGAAGCCTGTTACCTACCGCGAGATGTTTGCCGAGTTCAAGGCCAACAAGTGCCTGCAGCTGGTACTGAGCATCTTTGTAACAGTGTTCCTGGCATCGTTTATCAGCGCACCTGTTAACGCTTATTATACGCACCTTGCCGAATATTCTGCAACAGCACAGAATGCTATTCTGGTGTTCACTTGTATTATCCCAGCTGTTCTGCTGATCGTTGTAGGTTGCCTCATCTATAAGTATCCTCTTACCGATGAGCGTCTTGACGAGATTAACAAGGAGATTGAAGCTCGCGGATAAAAGAGCGATGTTTATGTAATATTTTGGTGGAATAACTTGCAAGTTCCAAACTTTTTCCGTATCTTTGCCCACAAGAAATGATTATTGGGCATAAGAATGAGCCAAAGAACTATTAAACTACTGGCTTGTTTCTCGCTGGCAGTGTTGCTGGTGGTTGCATGCGGCGAACGGAAAGAAACAGGACTTGAAAAGAATACAGCCGACGGATTAGTCCTTGATGCATACAAGCATAAGGACTATCCGTTGTTATTGTCTTTAGCCGATAGTCTTGGCAAGGCTGGTGCTATCTCCGAAGTTCAGTCGTACTATTGGAGTGGCTATGCCAGCGACCGCATGGGTAAGAAGCGTACAGCCGAGTATTATTGGAAGAAAGCCGAGAGCGCAGTCGATAATTATAATAATGGCGAGCAGGTGGATTATTATGCCAAATCGGCCAGTCATCTGGCTAACCTGTTGAACCTGAAGGGCGATTTCGATGGCTCGTTGAAGGAGGCTATCAATGCTGCCGAAAAGCTCGAGGTGTTAGGTTGCGACACTACCACCGATTATGTAAACCTGCTGGTGTTTATCGGTTGCGGTCAGGCCCGTTTGCCTGGCATGGAAGAAACTACCAGAAAGTCGTTCGAACGTGCTTATAGCAAACATCTTGAGCGCATCAACGCTTCACCTACCGAATCTACTTACAAAGGTGCCATTGCCGGCATTGTGAATATGGCTTACTCGTGCAATGCCACCCATCAGTATCAGCAGGCCATGCATTGGTGCGACTGCTATGAAGAGCTGGTACAGAAATATGAGAGGCTATATCCTGCCGACGTAGACTATATCGACAAGCAGCTTGCCCGTTGTAGTATCTATCGTGCCACAGCGCTTGTCTCGTTAGGACAATCGCAGGAGTCGTATCTGGCCTATCTTGATTTCAGAAACACCAAGTTCAGTAAGAGTCCTGAGGGTATTTACGACGCTGGTGAGTACCTGATTGAGGCCAAACAATGGAAAGATGCTGCCGTTTGTTTTCAGCGACTCGATGAGTTGGTGAACAAATATCGCATGGAGTTCTCGATCGAGAATCTCGAAACCTATTATCTTAAGAAGTACGAAGCCAACCTCAAGGCTGGTCGTAAGGACTCGGTTTATGCCATCAGTACCTTTATCTGCGACTCGCTCAGTGTAGCCATCGATCGAGCAAGAGCCGATAATGCAGCCGAACTGGCCACTATCTACAATACCGAGCAGAATGAAACCAAGCTGGCCGAAAACGAAGCCAAGCTGCTGCGCGAACGACAGATAGCGGCTATCATCACCATTATTCTCATCATCGGCTTCTTCATTGTCTATGCCCTTTACAAGCAGAAGGCTGCTGCCAGGCTGCACAAGGCGCACAACGATCTGAAAGCGGCTTACGACCAGCTCGAGGAAACCACGTCGGCCAAGGAGCGTATCGAGAGCGAGCTGCGCATTGCCCGTCATATCCAGGAGTCGATGGTGCCCAACGAATTTCCACAGCGTTCTGATTTCGATCTCTATGCTTCGATGACAGCCGCTAAGGAGGTAGGAGGCGATTTGTACGACTATCTGATTATTGGCGATAACTTGTGCTTCTGTGTAGGCGACGTATCAGGTAAGGGCGTGCCCGCAGCGCTCTTCATGGCTCAGGTCATCCGCCTGTTCCGTGCTATGGTAAAGCGTAACTACACGCCAGCCAAGTTAGCTACCGAGCTGAATGCTGAACTGAGTGAGCATAACGACGACGGCATGTTTATTACCATGTTTATCGGTATGGTGAACCTGCGTACAGGCAAGCTCGACTTCTGTAACGCAGGTCATAATCCCCCCATATTAGGTAATGGCGATGAGAGCAGATTCCTGAAGATGGAATCGAATGCGCCCATTGGCCTGTGGGAGGGACTGAAATATACTGGCGAGGTTATCGACGACATCCGTGGTCGCCTGTTCTTTGTATATACCGACGGACTGAATGAGGCCGAGAATAGCCAGCTGGATCAGTTTGGCGACGAACAGGTGCTTACCGTATTTAAGCGTAATAGCCTGCTGAGTCCTCGCGAGATGGTAGATACCATGAAGACTGAGGTGAGTCAGCATCGCGATGGTGCCGATCCAAACGACGACCTCACTATGCTCTGCCTACATGTAGTATAGACTATAATATTTGACTTGATATGATAAATTGCAAACATCTCTGTATGATGCTGATGCTGGCATTATGCACTCTCACCGCTCAGGCTCAGGAAGCAGAGCTTATCCGTAATGGCGATTTTGAACTGAAACCCAGAGTAGAACGAGGTACCAGTGCTACAACCGCTTGGGATGGTCCCAAGCCAGTAGTCGTGGTACATGTCGACCCTATTAGTGCCGATAATCCTAATTATGCTGTTATCTGCTGCGATACCATCTATAACGTGGGGTTTGATGGTATCCCTGTGGTTGAAGGTGCCAAGTACGATTTCTCTGTCAGCTTGCGTCATATCCCTGCGCTGAAGGAAGAGGAGCGTACCTGTGGCCACAAACTCCTCATCATCCAGTTGGTCGATGAGCAACGGAAGCCTTTGGCCGAGGCCACTATCCGCGCTAAGGGCTGCCACTGGCAGAAATACGAAACAACATTTACGGCTAATGCCGCCAGTGCCAAGGCTCGGTTAGCCATCATCGGCATCGGCTGTCAGAAGATAGCTATCGATAAGGTCAGTCTGAAAAAACACGAGTAGTATGTTACATATCCGCTGCAAGAATAACAACGTCACCAAGAGTTTCCCTGAAGGTACATCGTTAACCGACGTCTATCAGGCGTTTGCCAATGATCTAAACTTTGAGTATCCTGTGGTTTCGGCCAAGGTCAACAATGCCTCGCAGGGCTTGAAGTTCCGTTTGTATCAGAATCGCGACGTGGAGTTTCTCGATGCCCGTAGTGGTTCTGGCCGCCGTGTGTATATACGCTCGTTGTGCTTTGTGCTCTACAAGGCTACCTGCGATGTGTTCCCTGGCAGCAAACTCTACATGGAGCACCCCATCTCTAATGGCTATTACTGCAACTTTAAAAAGAAAAACAACGAGCCCCTGACCGATGAGGATGTGCAGAAGATCTGCCAGCGCATGAAGGAGATTGTTGATCTCGACCTGCCCTTCCGTCGCACCGAGGCCACTACCGACGAGGCTGTACGTGTGTTCAGCGAGCGTGGTTTTGCCGATAAGGTGAAGCTGATTGAAACCAGCGGTCAGATATATACCGATTATTATATGCTGGGCGATACCGTGGATTATTACTATGGTCCGCTGGTACCCTCGGCTGGTTTCCTCAAGGTGTGGGGCCTGGAGCGCTATCACGACGGCTTGTTGCTGCGTGTGCCTGATAAGAACGACCCTACCAAGTTGGCCGAGAAGGTGGATATGCCTCGTACGTTCGAGGTGTTTGCAGAAAAAGTGCGTTGGGATATCATTATGCGCCTGTCGAATGCGGGCGATGTCAACAAGGCCATCCTGCGTGGCTATGGCTCCGAGCTGATTCAGGTGAGCGAGGCCCTGCAGGAAAAGAAGATCGTGAAAATCGCCGAGGAGATCGACCAGCGTTTCCGCAACCCAGAGAATCCCATCCGTATAGTCCTCATTACAGGACCGTCGAGCTCAGGTAAGTCCACCTTCTGTAAGCGTCTTTCCGTACAGCTCTTGGCCTGCGGTTTGCGCCCCTATTCGTTCTCTACCGACGATTACTTTGTGAACCGTGTCGATACCCCCAAGCTGCCTAACGGTCAGTACGACTTTGATAATATCGAGACTGTAGATTACAAGCTGCTGGGCGAGCACTTGGAGCGCCTGATGAAGGGCGAGGTAGTAGAGGTGCCCCAGTATAACTTTGTGACAGGTAAGCGCGAGTGGAACGGTAAGAAGTTTAAGTTGAGCAATGATAGTGTGCTGATTATCGAGGGTATTCACGCCCTGAATCCTCTGCTCACTAAGCAGATTCCCGATTCAGCCAAGTATAAGATCTATATCTCTGCCCTCACCAGTATCTCGCTCGACGATCACAACTGGATTCCTACCCAGGACAACCGCCTGTTGCGTCGCATCATCCGCGACTACAACAAAGGCGCTTTCTCGGCTCGTGAGACCATCAGTCAATGGAAGAGTGTGTGCGAGGCCGAGGACCAGTGGATCGCTCCTTTCCAGGAGACGGCCGATGTGATGTTCAATTCGGCGCTTAATATCGAGTTTGCCGTGTTGCGCACCCATGCCGAGGTGATTCTTGCTTCAGTTCCCAAAAACTGCCCAGAGTACGCCGAGGCCCATCGCCTGTTGAAATTCCTGCGCTATTTCATTCCCATCAGCGACAAGGAGATTCCCCCCACCAGCATCATGCGTGAGTTCGTAGGTGGCAGCAGCTTCAAATACAGGGGCTAAA
>NZ_JHVE01000028.1:0-32069 GCF_000619985.1 Prevotella sp. P6B4 | reverse complement strand
CACGTCGGAGATATCATAGATGACCTTAAGGAGCAGGTACTTGAACATGCGGATAGGAGACTCTGCCATACGACCATTGTCTGGACAGTATTTGTCTAACAACTCTTGATAGACAAAAGAAAAATCAACGAGCCCGTTGATACGTCTCAGAAGATTGTCTTGTGGGACAACTATGTCGTACAAGGCACTATACTCACTCAATACTAACTCTTGTTGTTGCGACAGCATAAGCACTCTCTTTTATGCTGTAAAGGTACAAAAAAATCTGCACATAGCCAAATGTTTTACTGACTATGTGCAGACTGTAATTGTTAAAAAGTGCCTAATAGGACTTTTTCAGTGCCCTCCAAACAGGCGAGGTTTTTCTTTTTATGCTTACTCCCACTCGATGGTTGCGGGTGGTTTTGAAGAGATATCGTAGCAAACGCGGTTCACCCCACGCACCTTGTTGATAATCTCGTTACTTACCTTAGCCATGAACTCGTAAGGCAGATGTGCCCAGTCGGCAGTCATCGCATCGGTACTGGTGACAGCACGCAGGGCTACGGGATGCTCGTAGGTACGCTCATCGCCCATCACGCCCACACTGCGAACAGTAGAGAGCAGGATGGCACCTGCCTGCCAGATCTGATCGTAGAGCGAAACCTCGATCTCTCCGTCCTTCATGTCGGCAGGGATACCTGCAGCGAGCACCTTGCGGGCCTCCTCGCCACTCAGCTTCACCTTGAACTCACGCAGACCGCGGATATAGATATCGTCGGCATCCTGCAGGATACGCACTTTTTCGCGCGTGATATCGCCCAGGATACGAACAGCCAGACCAGGACCAGGGAAAGGATGACGGGTGATGAGATGCTCGGGCATACCCATCTGGCGACCTACACGGCGCACCTCGTCCTTGAACAGCCACTTCAGCGGCTCACAGAGCTGCAGGTGCATCTCCTTGGGCAGTCCGCCTACGTTGTGGTGGCTCTTGATAACCTTACCTGTGATATTCAGACTCTCGATACGGTCAGGGTAGATAGTGCCCTGTGCCAGCCACTTGGCATCGGTAATCTTCTTGGCCTCGGCATTGAACACCTCGACAAAGTCGCGACCAATGATCTTACGCTTCTGCTCAGGATCGGTAACACCTGCCAGATCGCCAAAGAACTTCTCGCTGGCATCGACACCAATCACGTTCAGACCCAGCACCTTGTAGTCCTCCATCACCTGGGTGAACTCGTCCTTACGCAGCATGCCGTGATCAACGAAGATACAGGTGAGGCGGTTGCCAATGGCCTTGTTGAGCAATACAGCGGCTACTGAAGAATCGACACCGCCTGAGAGGCCGAGGATGACACGATCGTTGCCTAACTGCTCCTTGAGCTCGGCTACAGTAGAATCAACAAACGAGGCGGCACTCCACTCCTGCTTCGAGCCACAGATATCGACTACGAAGTTCTGCAGCAGCTGCTTGCCCTGCAGGGTGTGGAACACCTCGGGATGGAACTGTACAGCCCATACACCATCGCGCCAGAATGCAGCATTCTTAACGTCCTTAGTAGAACCAATAACCTCGAAACCTTCGGGGATTGAGGTGATGGTGTCGCCATGGCTCATCCATACCTGAGAGTGCTGCTCGAAACCTTTGAACAGAGGGTTCGTGGTGTCGACAGTCTCAAGGTTGGCACGTCCATACTCGCGAGAGTCGGCCTTTTCGACCTTACCACCCAGGGTGTGACTGATGAACTGAGCACCATAGCAGATACCCAGCACTGGCACACGACCTACAAACTGCAACAGGTCGACCTTGAAAGCCTCAGGATCGTGTACCGAGTAGGGTGAGCCACTCAGAATAACACCAATCACCGAGGGGTCGTCCTTCGGGAATTTGTTGTAGGGCATAATCTCGCAGAAGGTGTCCAGCTCGCGCACACGGCGGCCGATAAGCTGCGTGGTCTGCGAACCGAAATCGAGAATAATAATCTTCTGTGTCATACTTATATTAATAATTGAACATTGACCATTGAACATTGACCATTATAAGCCGTCAATGAAAGCTTCGGCTTGATCGAGGGTGTCGAGCTTGCCTACGTCCATCAACCGCAGATCCTTGGCCTCGTAGCCACGAATGAGGTGGGTGCCGCAGGCCTTCAGGTAGAAGTCCATGATGGGGAAACGATCAGGCCATTCTGCCAACAGAGGCGCCAACGAAGGATGGAACACGTGAATGCCGGAGAAAGCGAGCTTTCTACATTGAACTTGGAGCTTTGAACTTTGAACTTGGGCTATAGGGCCTTTGAGTTCGCCTGTTTCGATGTTGGTCCAGCCATGCAGGCGCATCTCGTCGTCGAAGAGCAGATAGCGCTTGGTCGGGCGCTCGCTCACTACGAGCAGGGGCGCATCCATGGGCAGGGCATTCAAGTCGAGATTGCTCAGGATATCCACATTATGGATGAGGATAGGCTCAGACGGATCGAACAGCGGCAGCGCCTTCTTGATGCCACCACCCGTTTCGAGCAGCATGCTGCTCTCATCGCTGATACGGATATCGAGACCAAAGTTATGGTTTGCTTGCAGATAGTCAACAATCTGCTGGGCGAAGTGGTGTACATTGACCACAATGCGCTCATAACCAGCCAGTTTCAGCTTCTGCACTACGTGCCAAAGGAGCGGCTCGCTGCCCACCCTCACCAGTGCCTTGGGCATGGTGTCGGTAAGTGGCTTGAGTCTGGTACCAAGCCCTGCTGCAAATATCATTGCTTGCTTCATGCGGCGCGCTATGCTTTATTTGGGTTGCAAAGGTAGCACTTTTTTCGCACATAAAAAAGAAATTGCCCCAAAATATTTTTTGGAGCAATTCTTTCTATAGTAGTTAGAACATGCGTGGACCGCCAAAGCCTCCGCCACGTGGACCGCCGCCAAAGCCGCCACGACGACCACCGCCGAATCCACCACGACCAGGACCACCAGGGCCGCCGAATCCACCCTGACGACCAGCCTTGCCGCCAAACAGGTTCAGACGGTAGATGACGTGCAGCATGGCATAGCTGGTAACAGCGTTGTACTCGGTATCGCTACGCTGCATGGCCGATACGGTGCTCGAAATGGTCGACTGCTGGCGCAGGATATCATAGAGCTGCAGCGAGAGCGTGAGGGGCTTGCCCTTGAGGAAGCTCTGCGATACCTGGGCATTCCAGATCAGCTCGTTGGTATTCATCGAGGTATCGTAGTAACCACGACGGCTCTGCATATTCATGTTGGTAGTGAGCGAGGTGCCCCAAGGAGCAGTCACGCCAATCATACCACCATACGAGAACTGCCAGGTGTCGAGGTTATTGCTGCCCTGCAGCTCGCTGCGGTTGCGGTTGTAGTTTACCGAGCCGTTGAGCTCAATCTCGAACCAGTCGTTACGATAGCTGGCGGCCAAACGCTCCATCAGCGTCTGCGACTTGGTGACTGCCTTGGCATCGCTGGTACCATCGTTCACGAATCCTACGTTATGGCGATAGCCCAGATTGGTGAAGGTGTTCACATTGAAATAGCCGGCTGAGTCGATAGCAGTATTAAACATGAAGCCCACGTTGGCATTCCAGTTGCCATTGATATTCTCAGGTCTTGACGTACGGCTACCATCGCTATTCAGCGTTACCTTGTTGGTAATCGAGTTGGCAGTGGTCGAGAAGTTGACGAAAGTCATCACAGCGCGCTGGTGATTCTGGATATAGTCGTTGTAGAACAAGTTGAAGTTCTGGGTGAACGAAGGCTTCAGACCAGGGTTACCCTTGGTCTTGTTCAGAGGGTCGCTGTTGTCCTCGAAATCCAGCAGGTCGCTCATCGAGGGCTGACTGGTGTTGGCACGATAGGTGAAGCGCAGCTGGCTTACCTGCGAGCGCTTCCAGCGGAAGTCCATCGTAGGTGCAAAGTTGGTCACCACGCGTGTGGTATCGGTATGCTTACCTAAGTAGTCCTGAGTGAAGTGCGACTTCTGTGGCACCATCTGCACACCCACATTGAAGGTATAGGCATTACGCACAATGCGCAGCATCACCTCGGCTGTGTGGATGTAGTTCTGATACTCTGAATAGCGACTCTGATCGGGATCGCGGTACTTATCGAGCGACTTTGGACTACCATACTGCGCCAGATAGCTGTCCCATGAGCGATAGCCTCCTGCCCACACAGCACCAGGAACAAGATCCTCAGGATCGCTGAAATCATAGGTACCACGATCGCTCTTCTGATAGCGGTACTGATACTGGTAGCTGAACTGCAGATAGGTGCGAGGCAGGATAGGCTCGCTGTAAGTGAGGCGGGCGCTGTAGTTCCAGTTCTTGGTAGGCGTAATCGAATAGCGGTTGATGACTTCGTCGCTGGTCTTGATACCCAACTCGTAGTAGTTCAGCAGGCTGTTCGAGGCCGACTTGCTCATGCCATCGCTCCAGCCAGCAGACATGCGCAAGGTAATGTTACGACCAGAGTTGTTCAAGCGACGGTTCAACTGCAACATACCGTTCAGATTCTTCGAGTCGCTATATGAAACACTGTTTTGGGTACGATCATTCTTCAGGATATCCTTCAGGGCATCCAACTGGTCGAGCGGACTGGTAATCTTAGAATCGTTGTACGGATTGTCGTTGAACGAAGCCTCACGACTGCTGTTGTCGCCATCGTTAGAGTTGTAGCGGAACGAGGGACGGAACATGATGTTGGTCATCGAGTCAGGGGTCCACTCAATACGCATACGGGCATCCCAGTTGTTAGAACGAGAGTAATTCTGCGAGCGGTTGTTGCCGAACTGCGAGTTGGTAGCGCTGAACATGGTCTCGCTGGTGCGCTTTGAGAACGCATCGCCATCGCTGTGATTCCAGCGCACGCTTCCATCGAGAATCAGCTTATCCTTCTTCTCGTAGTTCATGTTCACACCAGTCATCTTGTTGGCAGTAAGGCCTTGGCGTCCTCCACCCCAACGGCCTCCACCGCCACCACCTGGGAAACCCATATCATTGGTATTATTTGCATTGGTCATCATAAACACCTTCATGTCGTTCTGCATGATACCACCGAACACACGGCCTGCATAGCGATGCTCAGTACCTGCAGCGATATCGGCATTCACCATCACACCCTTGTTCATACCCTGCTTGATGCCGAAGTCGAGCACAGTCTCTTCCTCGCCATCCTCGATGCCGCTCACACGCGCCAGGTCGCTCTTCTGATCGTAGGCCTTGATGCGGTCGATGATATTGGTGGGCAGGTTCTTCAGGGCAGTCTTGGTGTCGCCCACCATGAACTCCTTACCATCCACCAGAATCTTCTTCACCTCCTTACCATTCATCTTGATGGTACCATCGTCGCTCACCTCGGCACCAGGCAGGCGCTTCACCAGCTCCTCAACGACAGAGCCCTCTGGGGTACGGAAGGCAGCAGCATTATATACAAAGGTATCAGCCTTCAGAGTAACCTTCGATGCACGGGCAGTAACGGTAGCGCCCTTCAGCATGATGGCATCAGGAGCCAGGGTGATGGTGCCGGCATTGTAGCCCTTGCCATCCTTCAGTGTAAACTTCTTGGTGTAGGTCTTAAAGCCCACGTACGTGATCTTTAAGGTATAGGTACCATCGTTAGGGGCAGTCATACGGAAAGCACCATCGGTATTGGTTACCGCATTGGCCACCACCTTCTCGCCTGAGAGAATAGAGGCAGTGGCCTGTATTACTGCGTCCTGTGTTTCCTGTTCAACCACTTTACCTGAAACCATGCGTTGCGCATGTACTGAGAGAACCGTCATCGTTACGGTCATCATGAAAACTAATAATCTTCTCATCGTCACTTTTTGAATATTTTTTTAAACTTTGATGCATGTTCAAAAAAAAAGTTTAATACCAACACTACTTTTTTTGTGAATTTTGATAAGATTTCAAAAAATAATGTTATCTTTGCACACATGAAAATTAAAATTTTCAACTTGGCGACCAAAAAATGAGCCCACAAAAAGTTATCATATCTGACCAGTTGGACAGAGCGCTCGCAGAAGCCATCTCTGAGTGCGACCACGACGTGACCTTCGTCCTGGCCGACCAGACAACGGCTGACTGCTGCCTGCCTGTGGTCGAGACATTCGACTGTCTGAAAGGTGCTAAGCGCATTGTGATTGAAGCTACCGACACCCATAAGAACCTCGACTCGCTGAGCCATGTATGGCAGGCACTGAGCGAGGGCGGCGCCACACGTCACACCTTATTAATAAATATAGGCGGCGGCATGGTGACCGACTTAGGTGGTTTTGCAGCCTCAACATTCAAGCGCGGCATTAACTATATCAATATACCCACCACCCTGCTGTCGATGGTCGACGCCTCGGTGGGTGGCAAAACGGGTATCAACTTCCTTGGTCTGAAAAACGAGATTGGCGTGTTCAACAATGCCAGCAGCGTGATTCTGGACACAGAGTTCCTGAAAACCCTCGACACAGAGAACATGCTGTCGGGCTATGCCGAGATGCTGAAGCACGGCCTCATCTCCAACGAGCAGATGCTGGGCGAGCTGCTGGCTTTCGACATTGAGCAGCCCAATCTGGCACAGCTGAAGCGCATGGTGGCCGATTCGGTTGCCGTCAAGCAGCGCATCGTCATCGAGGACCCCACAGAGAAAGGCATCCGCAAGGCGCTGAACTTAGGCCATACCGCTGGTCACGCCTTCGAGTCGTTCGCCCTGCAGCATACACCCGTACTCCATGGCTATGCGGTGGCTTGGGGCCTGATCGTGGAGCTCTACCTGAGCGTTGTCAAGACAGGATTCCCAACGGACAAGATGCGCCAGACGGTGCGTTTCATCCTGGACCACTACGGCAAGATGAACATCACGTGCGATGACTACCCCACCCTGTTGGAGCTCATGACGCACGACAAGAAGAATATCGCAGGCATCATCAACTTCACGCTGTTAGGCGGTGTAGGCAATATCCTCATCAACCAGACAGCCACGAAGGAGGAAATCTATGAGGCTTTCGATTTCTATCGAGAAGGTTAGCTGATGTTATCCATAATAATTAAATATTGTCAAAACCAATTTAACTTAATAGACCTAATCATATTACTAACTAATTCCGAAATAGGACTGCTCGCGAGAGTAGTCCTATTTCACCTGTCAGCTTTTATATGTTCTCTTATTTTCCGGCTATTAAGTCCTCAATCTTTTTGCGGGCAGGCTTGCCTGTCTCTGTCAGGGGTATCTGGTCGATATGCAGATACACCTTAGGCTGATGGTATTTGGGCAGATGCTGTTCGCAGACAGCGCGCAACTCGTCAGTCGAGCCTTCTGTCAACAAGACCACCACCTCGCCAAACTTCTCATCCTTACGTTTACTGATTATATAAGGTACGCGCACGTAAGGTTTCAGCGTACGCTCCACCTCCTCCATCTGGATTTTGATGCCACCAGAACAGATCACATTATCCTTGCGCCCACGGATACGGAAACGGCCATCGGGCTGCAGTTCCACGATATCATTCGTGATGAGTGTCTGGGCACAGACCTCAGGGGCGTCGATCACCAGACAGCCCTCATCGGTAGTACTCAACTTTACGGTGGGGAAAGGGATGTACCACTCTGAGGCCTCTGGTCCGCTGATGCGGCGCAAGGCTATGTGCGAGAGCGTCTCCGTCATGCCATAGGTGCTCCACACGGCATGGGGAAAGGTACGCAGTTCGGCCTCCATCGCCTCGTCGATGGCGCCACCACCTATAATCAAGTGGCGGATAGCCATCAATCGCTCCTTCTCCTCAGGCACCTGCAGCGAGTTATACACCTGCATGGGCACCATCGCCGCAAAGTTCAAAGTTCCAAGTTCCAAGTTCAAAGGATGGCCACTGGGAGGCACTTCGATTAACCTGAGGTCACGCTCGATGGAGCGCACCACCATCATCTTGCCTGCTATATAGTCGGTACTCATACAGAGCAGGGCTGTATCGCCAGGCTTCAATCCTAAGAAGTCACAAGTAATCCGCGCAGAATTCAGCATCCTGCGCTTCTCCACCAGCATCCGTTTCGGCTCCCCCGTACTCCCCGAGGTCTTCACCTCCACATACGCCGAATCATTATTCCACTCGTCTATGAACGCCATAACTGATCGCCACGTATCTCGAGTGGCATATCGATATTATCAGTGAACAACTGACCAGTGCCTAAGCCTTGCGGCATGGTGATGTGGTCGCTATACACACTCGAAGCAAACTGGGCGATGGCATTCAGGCCGATGTTACTCTCAAGGGCTGAGGTGATCCACGAGCCGACACCCAAATCGCGAGCAATGTCAATCCACTCCCAGCATCCCATCATACCACCATGTAGCGAGGGCTTCAGGATGATATAGCGTGGTTTGATCATATTCAGCATATGACGTTTCATCTCAGGATCGTTCACACCTATCAGCTCCTCATCGAGGGCGATAGGCAGTGGCGACTCTCTGCAGAGTTCAGCCATATTCGCCCACTGACCCTGTCGGATAGGCTGCTCAATGGAATGGATGTTATACTGCGAGAGCAGTTCGAGCTTATACAGCGCCTCGTCGAACGAGAAACCGCCATTGGCATCCACTCGCAGCTCCACCTCGTGATGCGAGAAATGCTCACGGATGCGTTTCACCAAGTCGAACTCCTTATTAAAGTCGATGGCGCCAATCTTCAGTTTCACGCAACGGAAGCCCAACTTCAACTTCTCCTCCAGTCGCTGGAGCATCTCCTCGTAGTTGCCCATCCACACCAGTCCATTAATGGGGATACCCACCTCGCCACGCGAGAAAGCGGTATCGAAGAGTGTCTCACCCGCCAGTCCCTGCTTCGCGGCTTGCAGCGAGAGAAAAGCCGTTTCTATGCCAAACAGCATCGATGGATAGTCGCGCAAGGTCTCATAGTCGATCTCGCCAGTCTGACAGACGTGTTCGCAAGCGAGCGACAGCAGCACCTCGTAGCGCTCATCCACCATCGCATCGCAACTCAGATCAGGCAATGGTGCACACTCGCCCACCCCCTGCTGATCGCCATCATGCAGATGAACCAGCCAGATCTTGCGCGTTAAATAAACCCCACGGGAAGTCCCCGCGGGTTGTTTAAAATGAAGCACACGCTTCTCCACTTTGAACTCCATTTCCAATTATTTAATTCTTACACTTTTTTGATTTTTACATTCTTCCTACGGAAGCTTCGGATATTTCTTGAAGTCGGGTTTGCGCTTTTCGAGGAAGGCCTTGCCACCCTCCTGCGCCTCGTCAAGGAAATAATACAGCATGGTAGCATCGCCAGCCAACTCCTGGATACCAGCCTGACCATCCAACTCGGCATTCAGCCCTGCCTTGATCATACGCAGTGCCAATGGCGAACGCTCCATCATGATCTCAGCCCACTCCACACACTCGTCTTCCAAACGCTCGATAGGCACCACCTTGTTCACCATGCCCATCTCCTCGGCCTCCTTGGCAGAGTACTGACGACACAGGAACCATATCTCACGCGCCTTCTTCTGACCCACGATACGAGCCAGGTACGAAGAGCCGAAACCAGCATCGAACGAGCCCACTTTAGGACCAGTCTGACCAAAGATGGCATTCTCAGAGGCAATGGTCAGGTCGCACACCAGGTGCAGCACGTGTCCGCCACCAATGGCATAGCCGTTCACCATCGCAATGACAGGCTTAGGCAGGCGACGAATCTGCATCTGCACATCGAGCACACTCAGACGGGGTATGCCCTCTTCATCCACATAGCCACCACGACCCTTTACGTGCATGTCGCCACCACTGCAGAACGCATGCTTCACATCAGCTAGGGTCTTACCCTCGGGCACCTCGCTCATAGCACCTGTGAGCAGTACCACACTGATGTCCTGCATCTCGCGGCACATAGCGAACGCCTGACTCAGCTCCCAAGTGGTCTTGGGCGTAAAAGCGTTACGATAGCGCGCACGATTGATGGTGATCTTCGCAATACCGTTATATTCCTCAAATAAAATCTCCTCAAAGTTTCTGATCGTTTGCCAGTTTCTCATTTTTCAAAATTTGATAATATGTTTTTATTACACGCTCATCCTCTGCCGCATCGGTAAAGATCTCCAACAGCACAGGACGGGTAGATTTCTTATTCAGTAACGAGTCGATGCCTTGCTGCATCTCCTCCAAATTGGTGGCCTTCATATAGCGGACATTGTTCTGTTTACAGATGCCCTGGGCAGTGGTCTGATGCTCTGCAGCCACAAACTTATCACGCACAGGACTATTCTCCAAGCCCTTCAGCAGATTAAAGATGCCACCCTTGCCATTATTCAGCACAACAATACGCAGGTTGCCATTCAGGTTCTGGTTCCACAGGGCGTTCTGGTCGTAGAAGAAACTCAGGTCGCCAAGCACGCACAGCACCTTCTCATCGCCTGTCACAATCGAGCAGCCAGCAGCTGTCGACAGCGAGCCATCGATACCATTCACGCCACGGTTACAGAACACATAGTGCTTGGCAAAGAGGTTGGCCAGACGGATAGGACTGCTGTTGCCATAGTGGATATAGCGGTAGATAGCCTTACCCAGTTTATCCTCCAGATACTTCACAGCTGCCATCTGCGAGTACTCAGGCTGGAACTTCATAGCGCGATAGGCTGCCAGACGGGTGGCCTGATCCCAGCGCGCCTTGAAGGTGGCAGTAGAGCTGATGGCCTTGAACTTGATAGCGTTCACCAAGTCCTCGATCACCTCGGCAGGACTACCCTCGATGACACCATACAACTGCATCGAGGTATCGTGGATGCTGCCATCCTCAGTCACAGCCCAGATATGCACATCGTTCAGGCCGCGCAGCCATTTCTTGAAGCGCTTGCTCACCAGCGTATCGCCTAAGTAGAGTACAAAGTCGGGCTGGTAGGCAGGATTATCGCCCAGCACATGAATCACCTCATCGAAGTTGGTACCACCCTTGCCCACACTCAGCGACTCGTGAACCACTACAGCACACTGCGAGAGCATGAACAGCTCCTGCGGAATCAGATCTTCTGTCGACAGCTGTCCGATGACCACCATCGGCTTCTTGGCAGCCGCAAACTGACTAGCACACTCCAAAGAGATCAGCGACTGGTTGCAGCGTGGTGTCAGCAGGTGGATCATACGCTCCTGCGGCAGCTCCTCAACGGTATATTCGAACAGGGGCTCAGAGATTGGCACGTTGATGTGTACAGGTCCGCAACCATGATGACGCGTCTCGTTCAGAGCCTCGTTCACCAAGCGGTTACAATACCAGTGCATCTCGTCGTTATCCACCTCAGGCAGGTTCACTGCCTTCTTCACGAATCTACCCAGCGCATCAGCCTGAGGGAGCGTCTGTCCATCCAACTGATCAATCCATTGGGCAGGACGATCGGCAGAGATGACAATCAATGGCATGTGCTGATAATAAGCCTCAGCCACTGCTGGTGCCAAGTTCAGCAAGGCTGTACCACTGGTGACACAGACAGCCACAGGACGGTGAATCACTTGTGCCATACCCAAGGCATAGAATCCTGCACTGCGTTCATCAGTCACAGGATAGCACTCAATCTCAGGACACTCGTTCAGGTTGTGCACAATAGCCGAGTTACGACTACCTGGGCATACGACGGCGTATCTCACGCCATGAGCAACCAGAAGACTGGTCAGAATGTTTACATTTTCCTTACTGCTATACATACTATATCGTTTTTTATTTTTCTTCGTTCTATAATAATCGGCGCATGGTTTCCAGCTTCGCTTCGGTCTCCTGCCACTCCTGCTCCTCGGTGCTGCCTTTCAGCAAGCCGCCACCAGCATAGAGATGACACGTGCCGCCCTCTATATGCATACATCTCAGCGACACATACAAGTGTGTCTCGTCAGCACCCAAAGGCCCCATAAAGCCGCTGTAGTAGCGACGTGGGGTGTGTTCGTTCTTCACGATAAACTGGAAAGCCTCACGCTTAGGCAGTCCACACACGGCTGGTGTGGGATGCAAGGCCTGCAACAACTCGCCTACACGCTGCCGATCGGCCAACTTGAAAGTGAAATCACTCCGCAGGTGAACCAGATTAGCAGCTCGCACGGTGCGTGGACCTTCCTCACGGAAGTCGTCAGTAAACTGCTCCAGACATTCGGTGATATACGTAGCCACGATGCGCTGTTCCTGGATATTCTTGGTGCTCCAGGTCAGGGTCTCGCCCTCGCCATTAAGCTCATCGCCCTCCAGTTTCATGGTACCAGCCAAGGCGATGGTGCGCCAGTCCTGTCCCTTACCATCCAACAGGATCTCGGGCGTTGCCGTGAGCCAGCAGCCACTCTGTGGGGTCTCCACCAGGGCGATAAACAGTCGTGGGTACAACTCACAAGCTCGATAAAACAGGTCCATTGGCGTCACACCCTCAGGCATATCCTCATCCGCACAGCGTGCCAGCACAATCTTCCTGAACTGATCACTCGTCAGCTGCGCATGATAGTTGGCAAAGTCCACACGATAATAGTCCGTAATGGGGTGGCTCTGTCGCTCATTGATGCCGTTGGCGTGCTGACTGTCCAAAGATACCGTCTCCGTCTCTCCCTGAATAAGAACTACAGGCTGATCACCCTTCACTTCGAAAGGTGCCACAACAAACCCTTGCCTGCCATTCAACTCAGTCAGCGCCTGCAACTCCAAGGGGTCGCCTTCAGTTTGTCTGATGAGTGTAGCGTGGTCTTCATGGGGTAATCTGTATATTGCGTATGCCTGCATTATTTCTTATGTTTTATCACGTAGTTAGTTACTCGCACATTCGAAATCAGTTCGCCTGCCGTATCCTTGATAGCCACATTCCACACGTGCAGTGTCTTTCCTTTGTGCAACATGGTGGCGAAGGCAGTCACTGTATCGCCCTCTACCACAGCTTTCACATGGCTCCCACTCACCTCGATGCCCACACAGGCACATCCAGGGCAGAGAGCCGACGATGCCACCCCAGCCAGATTCTCGGCCAGAGCCAGCGAAGCGCCACCACTCAGGAACCCGAATGGCTGGCGATTCCGCTCATCAACTTTCATTCTCGCCATACAAGTATCAACCTCGGGAGTGGAAATAAACTCCATCCCGAGGGCTGTACTTAAATTCGGCTTCGCGTTAATTATCTCCTTTATTTTCTCTATATTCACTCTAAATTCTTAATTGTCAATTTTCAATTATCAATTACTTAAACAGCGAGTACTCTGGTACGCTCCACGCCAAGGCACTAGCACCAAGCACATCACGCTCACGATCTTCAAGTTTCGACACCAGGATCTTCACCTTGCCACGCAGATTGCCAAACACATGTTCTTCGAATGCATCGTTAGTAGGCTCCAGCAACCATTTGCCAGCATGCGAGATACCACCTGTCAAGATGATAGCCTCAGGATCAACAAGCGAAGCATAGTTAGCCAGTCCCAATCCTAACATCTCACCTGTTCTGCGATATACTTCGATAGCCATCGCATCGCCTTCGTCGCAACACTCCTTGATGGTACGAGGTGTCAGTTTCTCAAGGTTGCGCATCAGCGATGGGGCATCACTCTCCGCCATCAACTCTGTGGCTGTTTTCACAATACCCACAGCACCAACGTAGGCCTCCAGACAACCTTCATGACCACAACCACAAGCACGGCCATTCTTATTAACTATACAGGTATGTCCGAACTCACCAGCATAGCCGTTATGACCTGTATGGTCATCACCTGCCGAGAAGAAACAGCTGCCCAGTCCAACCCCCATACTCAGGATGATAAAGTTCTTCATGCCGTGCGCACAGCCGAAAGTGTACTCACCCAGGGCCGAGATATGCGCATCATTCGACAAGCCCACAGCCAGTCCTATCCTGTCGCGCAGCATGGCGCTCAGGGGGACGATGCCCTTCCAGGGCAGGTTGGCAGCATTCTCAATGCAGCCGGAAACCGAACTGGCACTTGGCGAACTGACACCAATAGAGCGGATGGTCTCATAACCACCGTTGGCCTCTACCAGATTCACAATCTTATCGCTCAGCACTGTCACGAAGTTGTTCACATCGGGATAGTCACTTGTCAGGAAGTCCTCCTCTGCAATAATATTGCCTCGGATATCCACAATGGCATAGGTGGTTCGCTCATTACTGATGTCGACACCCACAACTTTAGTCTTAATCTGATAATCCTTCATATTCATTGATTGGTCTAATCATATCTACTTAAACAGCGAATACTCCTTCACATCCCACGCCAGAGCGCTGGCGCCAAGCACATCACGCTCACCTTCCTTCAGAATCGACACCAGGATACGGGTCTTATTCTTGATATTGTGGAATACGTGCTCCTCGAACGAGGCACGCATGGGTTTCAACAGCCACTTACCTGCCTGCGTCATATCGCCTGTCAGGATAATAGCCTCAGGGTTCAACACTGATGCATAGTTGGCCATACCCAATCCCAATATCTCTCCAGTCTTACGGAATACCTCGATGGCCACTTTATCACCTTTATAACAACAGTCAGCAATGCTCTTGATGCTCAGCTCCTGCATGTCGCTCAGCAGTGTGGGCTCCTTACTGGCAGCAATCATCTCTTCGGCAGTCTTTATCAAGCCCTTTTCCGAGCAATAAGCCTCCAGACAGCCCTTGTTACCACAACCGCACTGGCGACCGTTCAACTCTACACAAGTATGTCCCAGTTCACCAGCAAAACCATTGTAGCCTAAGTGCGGCTGACCGTTTGAGAAGAAACAGCTACCCAGTCCGCCATGACTGATCGAAATCACCACGAAGTCTTTCATGCCATGCGCACTGCCGTACGATTTCTCGCTGAGCGCTGTAATATGAGCATCATTGGCCACTGCCACAGCCAGTCCTAATTGGTCGCGCAACATAGCTCCCAGAGGTATCACACCCTTCCAAGGCAGATTGGCCGCATTCTCAATGCAACCTGTCACTGCACTGGCACTAGGCGCACTCACACCTACCGAGCGGATGGTTTCGTAACCACCGTTCTCCTCAACCAGCGCTACCACACGCTCACAAAGGGCTGCCACGTATTCATTAATATCAGTATAGTCGGAAGTCAGGAAATAATCCTGAGCCACGATCTCACCTCTGATATCTACCACAGCAAAAGTGGTACGGTCCACGCGGATGTCTATACCCACTACACGGGTTTTGATTTGATCAATAGTCTCTGTCATATCATTTAAATAATGAATATTCCCTTACTTCCCATGCCAGGATACTGGCGCCCAGCACGTCGTTTTCCACCTTGTCCTCATCCGACACCAGAAACTGGGTCTTGCCACAGGTGTTATGGAACACATAGCGGTCGAACACCTCCTTAGCCGGATCCAGCAACCAGTGACCCGCTTTCGAGATACGACCTGTAAAGATGAAAGCCTCAGGGTCCACCATCGAGGCATAGTTAGCCAAGCCCATGCCCAGCAACTCGCCCGTTCGGCGATACACCTCTATGGCCAGCGCGTCGCCCTGTTCGCAGCACGCTGTAATCCGCTGTGGCGTCAGATCCTCCACATTCCTCATCAACGAGGGTGCCGCCGTTTGTGCCATCAGCTCCTCAGCAGTAGCCAGAATGCCCTTTTGGGCCACATAAGCCTCCAGGCACCCCTTGTTGCCACAGCCGCACCGCCTACCGCCATTGACGATACACGTATGACCGATCTCACCGGCAAATCCACCATTACCCTGATGAATCATGCCATTCGAGAACATACAGCTACCAATGCCACTACCCATGGTAAGTACCACAAAGTCGCGCATGCCTCTGGCCAGTCCGTAGGTATGCTCACCCAGAGCTCTTACATCTGCATTATTAGCCACAGCCACAGCGTAGCCAGTACGTTCTCTAAGCAAAGTAGCTAAGGGAATAACGCCTTTCCAAGGCAGGTTAGGTGCATTCTCAATACAGCCGGTCATGAAGTTAGCGCTGTGTGCACTGATGCCCACCGAACGTATGCTTTCAAAGCCACCATTGTGCTCCACCATATCCTGAATGTGCTCACTCAAGGCCGATACAAAATGGTTTAAATCGGGATAATCTAATGTCGGGAAACTGTCCATCACAACCACCTCCCCCTTCACGTCAACAATGGCGTAAGTGGTAGCTTCAAGACTGATGTCTATACCAATAACTCGTTTCTTGATTGTTTCTTGTTTCATCTAAGCGTTCTCAGTTATCAGCCACAAATATATACTTTTTTTGGAGACTGAACAAATCTTTCTCACTTTTTTTGCAAATATTTACCCTAATCTTGCATTTTTCGAGATATTTTCGTAACTTTGCAGCCATAAAATTGAAATATTCGAGTATTTAAGATGAACATTTTAGAGTTAAGCGAACAAGAAATCGGAAGGCGTCAGAGCCTTCAGGAACTGCGCGCTATGGGTATCAATCCCTACCCTGCCGCAGAGTTCCCAACCAATGCTTTCAGCACAGAAATTAAGGAAAATTTCAAGGATGACGAAGAGCGTGAAGTAGTCATCGCAGGTCGTATGATGAGCCGTCGTGTCATGGGTAAGGCATCGTTTGCCGAGCTTCAGGACTCAAAGGGTCGTATCCAGGTGTACATCACCCGTGATGATATCTGCCCAGGCGAGAACAAGGACCTTTATAATAATGTATTCAAGCGTTTGCTCGATATTGGCGATTTCATCGGTATTAAGGGTAAGGTTTTCCGCACCCAGACTGGTGAGATTTCTGTACATGCCGCCGAGTTGACGCTGCTTTCTAAGAGCCTCAAGCCACTGCCCATCGTGAAGTATAAGGATGGTGTGGCCTACGATAAATTTGATGATCCCGAGTTGCGTTATCGCCAGCGCTATGTCGACCTGGTAGTTAACGAGGGCGTGAAGGACACCTTCCTGAAGCGTGCAACCATCATCCGCACCATGCGTAGCATTCTCGACAACGCTGGTTATACCGAGGTTGACACCCCAATCCTGCAGAGCATCGCAGGTGGTGCATCAGCCCGCCCATTCATCACCCACTTCAATGCGCTCAATCAGGACATGTACATGCGTATCGCCACCGAACTTTACCTGAAGCGCCTGATTGTAGGTGGTTTCGAGGGCGTGTACGAGATGGGTAAGAACTTCCGTAACGAGGGTATGGACAAGACCCACAACCCTGAGTTCACCTGCATGGAGCTCTACGTGAGCTATAAGGACCTGCTGTGGGGTATGACCTTCACAGAGAAGATGCTCGAGGAGATCTGTACAGCCGTTAACGGCAAGCCTGAGGTGGAGATCGATGGTAACATCATCTCATTCAAGGCCCCATTCCGTCGCCTGCCTATCCTCGATGCCATCAAGGAGAAGACTGGTTTCGATTGCGATGGCAAGACCGAGGACGAGATTCGTCAGTTCTGCCTCTCTAAGGGCATGGATGTTGACGAGACCATGGGTAAGGGTAAGCTCATCGACGAGCTCTTCGGCGAGTTCTGCGAGGGCACCTTCATCCAGCCTACCTTCATCACCGACTATCCTGTTGAGATGTCACCTCTTACCAAGATGCACCGCAGCAAGCCCGGTCTCACCGAGCGTTTCGAGCTGATGGTGAATGGTAAGGAGCTGGCAAATGCTTACTCTGAGCTCAACGATCCAATCGATCAGGAGGAGCGTTTCATCGAGCAGATGAAGTTGGCTGATAAGGGCGACGACGAGGCGATGATCATCGATCACGACTTCCTGCGCGCCCTCCAGTACGGTATGCCTCCTACCTTCGGTATCGGTATCGGTATCGACCGTCTGGTCATGCTGATGACTGGTAAGTTCGCTATTGGCGAGGTGATGCTGTTCCCACAGATGAAGCCTGAGAAGAAGATTCCTCAGTCGTCAGTAGCCGAGTGGGCTGAGATTGGTGTTCCCGAGGATATCGTTCCTGTACTGCGCAAGGCTGGTTTCAACCTGATTACCAACATCAAGGACGAGAAGCCCCAGGGCCTGCAGCAGAAGATTGGCGAGATATTCAAGAAGTACAAGCTCGAACTCCAGAAGCCATCTGTCGACGAAGTCGCAGCATGGATTGAGAAGGCACAAGCCTAAAGTTTAAAGTTCAAAGCTCAAAGCACAATGTACGACTGTGGTAAGATAGCAATTATCGGAGGTGGCAGCTGGGCTACAGCTATAGCCAAGATTGTGGTGAGTCACACTCATCATATCGGTTGGTATATGCGTCGCGATGACCGTATCGAAGACTTCCGTCGTATGGGCCATAACCCCGCCTACCTCACCAGTGTCCACTTCAACATCGATGAAATCCACTTCGATAGCGATTTGAATCGTATTGCTCAGCAGTACGACACGCTGGTGTTTGTCACCCCTTCGCCTTACCTCAAGAGTCATCTCAAGAAGTTGAAGACGCGTATACGCGACAAATTCATACTGACTGCAATTAAAGGCATCGTACCTGATGAAAACCTCGTATGTAGCGAGTATTTTCATCAGGTGTACGATGTACCTTACGAGAATCTCGCTTGCATCGGTGGTCCTTCTCATGCCGAGGAGGTAGCACTCGAGCGCCTCAGCTATCTCACCGTAGGTTGCGCCGACCGTGATAAAGCCCAGGCCTTCTGCGATGTATTGTCGAGCGAGTATATCAAGACCAAGACCTCTACCGATGTGGTAGGTATCGAGTACTCTTCCGTTCTGAAGAATGTCTATGCCATTGCCGCAGGTATCTGTAGCGGCCTGAAATATGGCGATAACTTCCAGTCGGTACTCATGGCCAATGCCGTGCAGGAGATGAATCGTTTCCTCACAGCCGTCTATCCTTTGGACCGCAATGCTTACGACAGCGTTTACTTAGGCGACCTGCTGGTTACGGGTTATAGTAACTTCAGTCGTAACCGCACCTTTGGTACCATGATTGGTAAGGGCTACAGCGTAAAAAGTGCCCAGATAGAGATGGAGATGATTGCAGAGGGTTACTTCGGCACCAAGTGTATGAAGGAGATCAATCGCCACTGTCATGTCAACATGCCTATCCTCGATGCCGTGTATAACATCCTCTACGAACGCATCGCTCCCCAAATTGAAATCAAGTTACTGACTGATTCTTTCAGATAGAAACAAATAAGAAAAGCAGAGCTGAAGCCCTGCTTTTCTTTTATACATCCAACTTTTCGTATATTGAATTATTCGATTTGTATTCTGGAACAATCTGCTTCATCTTAGCAACTGTCGCCATATCATCATACCGCTGCGATATCTCTATCAGTTCGTTGATATCCTTACAAACCTGATCGTAGGCATATTCACGCACCTCAGCAATACGGATCTTCTCATGGAAGGTTGGCTTGGTGCCCTCCAGTTCGTTCAGCACCTCTTCATAGAGTTTCTCACCTGGACGCAAACCAGTAAACTTCACCTCCACGTTCTTGGCACCACTGAGCTTGATCATACGTTTCGCCAAGTCAGCTATCTTCACAGGCTGTCCCATGTCGAACACGAAGATCTCACCGCCATTACCCTTAGTACCTGCCTCAAGCACCAGCTTACAAGCCTCAGGAATCAACATGAAGAAACGCACAATGCGCTCATCAGTCACCGTCACAGGACCGCCATTCTTAATCTGTTCACGAAACAGGGGAATAACACTTCCGTTCGATCCCAGCACATTACCAAAGCGTGTAGTCACAAACTGCGTGCGCGCTGTAGGACCGCCCATCTGGCTTGAGGTAATAAAACTATTCTCATTACCCAGCTTTTCCAGGTAAGAACCTATTCTGCGTGTCTTGATAGCCAAGTCCAAGCTCTGCACATAGATCTCGCAGATTCGCTTCGAGCAACCCATCACATTCGTGGGGTTCACGGCCTTATCGGTAGATACCATCACGAATTTCTTCACACCGTATTTTACTGACAGATCGGCAATCACCTTAGTGCCGAAGATATTATTCTGTACAGCCTCGCTGGGGTTATCCTCCATCATAGGCACATGCTTATAGGCTGCCGCATGGAACACATAGTCAGGACGGAAACGCTTAAACAGCTCCTCCATACGCTTCTCCTTGCATATCGATGTCACCACAGTCTCAGCAGAAATCTGGGGAAACTCCTTCTGCATCATCAGACGGATATCGTGTTCTGGGGTCTCAGCCTGGTCTATCAGCAACATGGCTGCAGGATTCAGCTTAGCCACCTGGCGACAGATTTCTGATCCGATAGAACCTGCAGCACCAGTCACCAGCACACGCTGACCAACCAGGAACTCGCCCACCGATTTCATATCCACATGAATCTCAGAGCGAGGCAGCAGCTCTTCTACGCTCACCTCATGCAACTGCATGTGCGAGAAATCAAGGGGTTCTTCGGTGTTATGTTCAGCATCTATCTCAACAACTCCCTGCGTCATAAGAATTTTGGCGCCAGCACCGATAATCACATCCTGGAGATGCTGGTTATTACGGAAATCCTTCACACGATAAGGACAAACCAACACAGCCTCGATATCATTTCTCTTGATAATCTCAGCCAGATCAGCATCAGCTGGATATACTTTCTCACCCATGATCTCTTGGTGACAGGCCTTCTGATTATGCGAGATAAAACCTTTCACAATATATCTTCGAGGACGCTGCGAATTGATATATTTCGCCAGACCAACGCCTCCCGACAAGGCACCGTAAATAAGAATGCGCTTTGAACGGGTGTTCGAGAAAGCCACATCATACAGTGTCTTTACAAATATGCGCAACGCCCACATCAACAGGGTGTTGATAATGAATATCAGACAAATGCTGGTCGTGTTAAAATGAGCGAACCAGTTTCCGGGTAGATTATCCAGCCCCCAATCAGCCAGCAAGGCCAATCCTAAATTCATGGCATTACAATAAACCACTCGCATCAAGTCAACGAAACTCGAATAGCGCATAAAGCCTGAATAGGTATGGAACACACGAAATCCGATAACACTCAACACCATGAATATCATCATCGTATTAATAATCTGCAGGGTATTCTCAAACGTCTGTACTGCATTATGGAATATCCAGAAAGTCAGGAAACCGCAAAACATCAAGGCCACGCAGTCTATCAAAAGGATACACCAATATGGTAGTGAGTTTTTGGTAAAATACCAATTCAGGAGTTTGTCAAACGGATTTCTCATATTTATAGCCAATTATTTATAGTCCAGAATTAAACCGGGTGCAAAGGTAGCTCAAATCCAGCGAAAAACCAAATAATTTTTTGTTTTTTTTGCGATTATTTAAATAAAAGCACTATCTTTGCGCCCAAAATAGATAAAATTATGAAGAATATCGTTATTGCTGCTGGCTATGCCACCCGTTTGGGTGAGCTCACCAAGAACTTCCCTAAACCACTACTCAAGATTGGTCAGAACACCATTCTGGGACGTATGCTCGATGACATCGACCAGATACCCGACATCGATGAACACATTATCATTACTAACCATAAGTTCGCCCACATCTTCGAGGATTGGGCCAAGGAGGTAAAGTATCAAAAACCGATTACGATCGTGGATGATGGCACAAAGACCAATGATACGCGCTTAGGTGCTGTGTGCGACTTGCTGTTTGCGATGGATAAGCTGCACATCGACGATGACCTTTTGGTTGTTGCCGCCGATAATCTGCTATTCTTCAGTTTCCAGGAATTTGTCGATTTCGCCAAGCAGAAAGGCACTTCATGCATCATGTGCCACGAGCAGCCCTCTATCGAAAAGCTGCAGCGCACAGGTGTGGTTGAGCTCGATGCCGATAACAAGGTATTGGGCATGGAGGAGAAGCCCCAGCAGCCCAAGAGCCACTGGGCAGTGCCACCTTTCTATATCTATCTGAAAAAGGATCTCGATCTGGTGCGCCACTCTGTTGAGAATGGTTGCGGCAAGGATGCACCAGGCAATCTGGCCCACTATATGGTAGAACACACCACGATGCACGCCTGGCCCATGTCTGCCGGACGCTTTGATATTGGTTCATTGGACACTTACTACGAAGCAGTAGAAAAATATGGAAAATAACTATCAGTATCACATTTTCTCGCCCTATCGCGTATGTCCCTTGGGCGCACATGTCGACCATCAGCACGGTCTGGTCACAGGTTTTGCCATCGATAAAGGTGTCGACCTTTGGTTCAACATAGCCAACGATGGTCACGTTCATCTAGAGTCTAAGACTTTCGAGGGAGTGGTCGATTTCGATGTTGATGCGCCTACACAAGTGAAAGAGCGCCACTGGGGCGACTATGCGCGCGGCGCCAAATACGCCCTCAAGAAGCGCTTCGAACTCAAGCGAGGCATTACAGGCGTCATCCAGGGTTCGCTGCCCGTTGGCGGTTTGAGTTCGAGTGCTGCAGTACTCATTGCCTACGTAATGGCGTTTGCTAAGGCTAACGATATCACCCTGCAACCTTTCGAAGTTGTCAAAATCGCTTCCGAGGCTGAGCGCGAGTATATCGGACTGAACAACGGTCTGCTCGATCAGGCCTGTATCGCCCTGGGCAAGAAGAATGGCTTGCTGTTCCTGGATTGCGATAGCAACGATTGGCGCATCATCAAGCGCAATCCTGAGATGCCCGAATTTGAGATTGGCATTTTCTTTAGCGGCCTGACGCGAAGCCTTGTTAATTCCGATTATAACCTGCGTGTTTACGAGTGTAAGACGGCTGCTTGGAACATGCTGGCTTATACCGATCAACCCCTCAAGACGTTTGATAAGACGTTCTTGCGCGATATCCCTAAGACCACCTTCGAAAAAACACGCATCGCCATGCCAGCGCGTTTTGCTCGCAGAGCAGAGCATTTTTACTCTGAGTATCGCCGCGTGCGCCAGGGTGTCACAGCCTGGGAGACAGGTAACCTGAAACTCTTCGGAAAGCTGAGCTTCGATTCCTGCGAGAGCTCCATCCACAACTACGAGTGTGGCTCGCCCGAGCTCATCGCCATCTACGAGATTATGCGCTCCCTGCCTGGAGTCTATGGTGGTCGATTCAGTGGTGCCGGCTTCAAAGGCGCCTGCATCGCCTTGGTCGATCCCGCCCATAAGGCCGATATCGAGCACGAACTCACCAAGCGTTACCTCGCCCTATTCCCCGAATACGAAAAGACCTTCCAAGTCTTCTGGGTAAAACCCGACGACGGCGCCCGGTTTATAGAATAAAAAAAAAAGATATGAATAAAATCAATTTAAACGGTAAAAAGATTCTGGTAACAGGAGGAGCCGGCTTTATTGGATCAAACCTCGTTAAACGTCTGTTCAAGGATACGAAAGAATCGACGATTGTAAATATCGACAATATGAACGACTACTATGATGTGTCGTTGAAGGAATCACGCCTCAAGGAGCTCGAGGCCTTGAAGCCCGAAGGTTGCAACTATCACTTCGTGAAGGGCGATCTGGCTGATAAGGCCTTGATCGACAAGTTGTTCGACGACTACAAGTTCGATGTAGTCGTGAACCTCGCGGCTCAGGCTGGTGTGCGCTATTCGATCACCAACCCCGATGCCTATATCATGAGCAACATGATTGGCTTCTATAACATCCTCGAGGCCTGCCGCCATCACCCTGTCCAGCACTTGGTTTACGCCTCAAGCTCCAGCGTTTATGGCGGCAACAAGAAGGTGCCCTTCTCTACCGATGACCGCGTAGATAACCCCGTATCCCTCTACGCTGCCACCAAGAAGAGCAACGAGCTCTTTGCCCACTGCTATTCCAAGCTCTACGATATCCCCAGCACAGGCCTGCGTTTCTTCACCGTCTATGGTCCTGCCGGTCGCCCCGATATGGCCTATTTCGGTTTCACCAACAAACTCTTGAAGGGCGAGACCATCCAGATTTTCAACTATGGCAACTGCCGTCGCGATTTCACCTATGTCGATGATATCGTTGAGGGTATCGTACGTGTGATGCAGGGCGCCCCTGAACGTAAGAAGGGCGAAGATGGTCTGCCCATCCCGCCCTACGCCGTGTATAATATCGGTGGTGGCCAACCTGAGAACCTGCTCGACTTCGTCACCATCCTTCAGGAAGAGCTCGTACGTGCCGGCGTCCTCCCTCAGGACTTTGATTTCGAGGCCCACAAGCAGCTCGTGCCCATGCAGCCAGGTGATGTCCCCACCACCTATGCCGATGCCACCGCCTTAGAGCGCGACTACGGTTTCACACCAAAGATCACGCTCCGCGAAGGTCTCCGCCACTTTGCCGAGTGGTACAAGACCTATTACAACCCTGCATAACAGATTAGAACGCAGCGTTGTAATCATCGAGCCAGGATTCAACTTTGAAAGCAACCGCCGAAGCCGTGGTACTAAAGATGTCACCCGACAGAATAGTACAACGGTTTCGTTTCAGCGACACGTCTTTGGCCACCTTAGTCGACAACACATCGTTATTTGCATCCAGTGCCTCGATAGTGATGTCCATCGTCTGTTCATCGCTATCCAAGAAGATATAGCTGATGACGTCAACAGGCGCCACACTGGTCAACGACGAAGGCGAGTTAGTCACTATCACCCCAGTATTGGTCAACGCCTGTCCCGTAGTGGGGTTAAAGCTTTTGCCACCAGCAGCATAAGTCGTACGTATCTTCGTGCAACTCGCAGAGCGGTTGTCATTCGATACGATTCTCAACTTAGCCACAACACGCTTCAGCGTCACATCGAGATCCGTCGGTGTACCACTGGTCACCGTGACACTCTGCACGGCTGTCAACGTCTCGCGCGCACGTTCACTGGTATAGCCAGCTGCTTCCGGACTGGAAAGGGTAAAGTTATCCCCCTCACTTCGTCCACGGGCAACAGCCACCATCGTATAGTGGCCCACAGGCAACTGACACGCGAACTCACCAAAGGTCGTGTAGCCAGCCGGCACACTGCGATCCTGTTCTTGCCGATAGGCTTCAGAGCCATCGGCATTGAAAAACACGAGATCGATTACCTTCACGCCGGCATAGTCTTCCACCGCCTGAGTGCCACGCGTACCAGCGATAGCTTCCTGCGTCACAGTGAAGCCACTCATGTGTACACGGATGGGTACCATCTCGTTTTCAGGGTTTTCTACTGGGGCGTTTCCACCCGTTTGCTCAGCATCTTTGCTGCAACCTACAGCCATGAGTACCACAGCTGTACAAACTAATAATTTGAATTTCATTGATTAAAAATTTATTAAATGTTCACCCTCCCAATCGTCTCGGATGCCAATAACGATAGTAAGAGATGAACTGGTTGATTCTGAGAAAAAAGGTCCGCTGAGTTTAGTTATCAGTCGACGCTTCATCGGCACATCGAATTCACGTTCACAAACGATATTCTGTTGTTCATCGTAGGCTGTTGCCTGCAGATGAATCGTACCTTCGTCACTATGCAGAAAAGTATACAGGTCGTATACCGATGATTCTTTACCAGGCTCAACTGGGAAGAACTCGGTCTGCGTGCTATTCACACTCCCCAACCCCGTCGCAGCATTAAAGGCACCCGAGCCTCCCTTATACTGGAACCGCATCTGATCGACACCCGTCGGAATAGCATCGGTCAATTCTACTCTACAGAGCGATACGATACGCTTCAGATCAGCCTGTACCGTCAGTGGCGCGTTGCCCACCTCCACAATGGTATGATACAGAAAGGTGTCGGTAAACCCATCGCTATTATCAAACCTGATTTTGGTTGGGTCGGTCATGGTCGGATTCCCCTTACTACTATGGGCAACCACTACCACATCATATACACCAGGCTCCAGCGCAAACGCAGTGGCACCAAAACTGTCATCGCTGATGGTTTGATTCACCTGCTTCACGCGCTTACCAGCCTCATCATAAATAGCGAAATTCAGGCGGTTAAAGTTAGCCGTTCCATCTGTTCGTGTTTTTGACGTATCAAACGACTGCTGCTCTATCCGAAATACACGAACAACGACATTTCCATTAGCATCACCACCCGACTTCTCCGATTGAGGAAAAACGGGCTTCTCGCACGACATAATGGCTAATAAGGCGAGAACAGAAACAGAAGAATGCCTTACATTCATAGTTGTTGATAATTATTGTTTTTTTAGAACTTTTGGCAAATATAGACAGCATTTCTCAATAAACCAAATTATTTAACTTTTTTTGCACCAATTTTATAATTAAAAAAACAAAGGTGCCCTGAAATCAGGACACCTTCCGTTTATTTAACAATAATTTAAATCTGATATTATTGCACCAGCGCCTCAGCCAATTGCTCCAGCAGGGGCTCATCGGTAGTCTTCATGCGCGAGCGGATAGTAACCATCGGCTCTACGATTTCGCAGTCC
Source organism: Prevotella sp. P6B4 (assembly GCF_000619985.1). Taxonomy (NCBI): domain Bacteria; kingdom Pseudomonadati; phylum Bacteroidota; class Bacteroidia; order Bacteroidales; family Prevotellaceae; genus Prevotella; species Prevotella sp. P6B4. Next base: position 5,808 of record NZ_JHVE01000028.1, on the reverse strand, counting down.
TTCAGGGCTTCAATCATCGTGCGCATGGTCTTGCCGGCAGTGGGCGCCCAGCTACCGTTCTCGATAATACCGAACTTACGTTTCTGGTAGTTCTTGATCTGCAGGTGATACAGGAAGTCGTGCATCACGGGGAACACACCTGCATCGTAGCTCGATGCAGCCACCACTACCGTAGGATAGCGGAAAGCATCCTCGATAACCTCAGCCATATCCGAGCGACTCAGGTCGCTCACCACAACCTTAGGAGCGCCCTTTGCGCGCAGGATCTCTCCCAGTCTCTCAGCAGCCTTAGCTGTGCCACCATGAATGCTGGCGTAGGCTATCAGTATACCCTCGCTCTCGGGCTCGTATTTGCTCCAGATATCATACAGACGCACAGCCTCTGTCAGGGCCTCTCCCTTCAACATAGGTCCATGCAGCGGACAGATAGCCTGCACATCCAGGGCAGCCATTTTCTTCACCACCATCTGCACCTGCGAGCCGTATTTACCACAGATATTAAAGTAATAGCGACGTGCCTCACAAGCCCAATCGTCAGTCTCGTGTACCAGCGCACCAAACTTTCCAAAGCCATCTGCCGAGAACAGCACCTTGTCGGTAGTGTCGTAACTCATAATCACCTCTGGCCAGTGAATCATGGCTGCACCGATAAACTGCAGTGTGTGCTTACCCAAAGCAAGGGTATCGCCCTCCTTTACGGTCATCACGCGACCTATAAAATCAACGCCCTCAAAGAAGTTCGACAGCATCTTCACGGCCTGGACACTGCACACCAGTTGCACGCCAGGATAAGTCTCCAGCATCCAGGCAATCAGTGCCGAGTGGTCGGGCTCCATATGGTGAACCACCAGATAGTCAGGCTGGCGTCCATTCAGAGCCGCAGTCAGGTTCGCTTTCCACTCCTCTCCTTTACGGCGGTCGGCAGTATCCAGCACTGCTATCTTCTCATCATCGATGAGATACGAGTTATAACTCATGCCCTCGGGCACCACATACTGACTCTCAAACAGATCGATGTCCAGATCATCCACACCGATGTACTTGATGGTATCGCTTATCATATTCATAGTTCAAATTTGTTCGACTGCAAAAATACGAATAAGCAAGCAAAACACCAAAGGAAAACAGTTTTTTTTGCAAATATTACCCATTCTTTTCTGTCATGTATCTCCAATAACGGCGCGGCATATCTTGCAACTGCTTACGGGGATTCATACGTTCCTTGATGCAGATGGCCTTAAAGTAAGTGCGCCAAAGGTCTTGGAACAACTGGTCGTTGTCGCTCAACACGTCGGCATCCATCTTGCCATTCCTCAGGTCGAAGGGCACTGCGGCCTCATCCTCGAAGGTGACGCGGAGGGGCGCTACATGACCATCGTAATAATACCCGTAATGCCGCTTCGCATCATAGATCAGCCAAGGCTGGTCGTTAAACCGATCCTGAAAATGGTCGGTGATGATAGGCAACACATTATGGTCAGGCGAAACAACGCCCAGATAAGTACCGTCCTTTGCCTTCTGGAAGCGGATGAACTGCTTCATCCTCAGCTGTTCATGCAGCACTCTGCGGGCAATATCTGTCACAGCCAGCACATCAGCATCAGCGAAATTTCGTGATATATCGCCCAACTTAAACACCTTACATATATATAGGAACAACGGTGTGTTCAGTTCTCGCTGTTCCGACAGCCAACTGACAGAAATCAGTCGCAGGGCCTCACAACTGAGCTTCTTCTCCAGTCCAGCCCATACCCGTCGTGCTTTCTCTTCGTCTGTCGTCACGTGGTAGATTCGTTCGCAAAACAGTGGCAGGACATCGCCCTCCGCCAGGAGTTGCTCTGGTTGTTCCTTCAGATAGAAAGCATCGAACACTGCCGTCAGCAGCCCGTCCAACGTTCTGTCAAATACATATACCGTCATTCTCCAAAATCCAGTTTTAGTTGTCGTTCTTCTGCTGCCCGTTTCTGCTGCGCTTTCGAAATCAGCAGCGGTCTTAGTCGCTCTGGTCGCATTTCGTTAATGCCGATGATAGGCTGCGAGAACTGCGAGGTCAGTTCGTTGCACGTAATAAAGTACTTCGCCTTCTTCATCACTACGCCCATCTTCTTCAGGTCGAATGATGTGAGGCGGTTGAATCGTCGCGAGTTCACGATGAGCCATGCCGACTTGGTACCGAGTCCTGGCACTCTCAATAGCTGCTCGTAATCAGCCGTATTGATGTCCACAGGGAAATATGCTGGATGCCGTAGTGCCCAAGCCAGTTTCGGATCAACCTCCAGGTCGAGATTGGCGTGCTGGTCATCCACTATCTCGTCAACTTTAAAATGATAGAATCGCAACAACCAATCAGCCTGATAGAGCCGGTTCTCGCGCACCAATGGCGGCTGCTTGAGTATGGGCAGTCGTGGGTCGTAGGTGTTCACACTCACATAACCCGAATAGTACACGCGCCTCATCGTAGGCTGTCCATAGAGCATCGACGACATCAGCAGGATATCCTTGTCCGTCTCTTTCGTCGCGCCTACAATCATCTGTGTCGATTGTCCGGCTGGCACAAACCTTGGTGCATAGCGGTATTTCTTGCGGTCTTCTTTATTCTCCAGCACCCCCTGCTGAATCATCTTCATCGGCTGGAACACGCTTTGGTGGTCTTTCTCAGGCGCAAGGAGTTTCAGCGACGCCTCCTTAGGAATCTCGATGTTCACGCTCATACGGTCGGCATAGCGCCCTGCCTCATTGAGCAGTTCCTGCGAACAGCCGGGGATGCCCTTTAGGTGGATATAGCCATTGAAGCGATGAACGGTTCTGAGATCGCGGGCAATAGCCGTCAACCGCTCCATCGTATAGTCAGGATTGCGCACCACCCCACTCGACAGGAAGAGCCCCTCAATGTAGTTTCTGCGATAGAACTCCATCGTGATTTCCTCGAGTTCGCTCACGCTCAGCGTCGCCCGCTTGATGTCATTGCTCCGCCGATTGATACAGTAGGCACAGTCGTACATGCAGTAGTTCGTCAGCATCACCTTCAGCAACGAGATACAGCGCCCGTCATCGGCAAACGAGTGGCAGATGCCTACCCCGCCTACCGTAGAGCCCACCATACCCTGCTTACCTTTACGTACGGTACCGCTCGACGAACACGACACATCGTATTTCGCCGACTCTGCGAGTATCCGCAATTTCTCCATTGTTTTTTCTGTCAACATGGCTGCAAAGATACAAGCAGACTGTCCCAAAAGTCGGGACACCCTCAATTATTTAACATTCTTTACGATTCAAGTTATCGTTTCATCCAGTATTGGCGTTCCTGTTCCGGCATCTTTTCGATGGCATAGCGCAGCATGGTGCGAGGCATCTCGTGAGCATGCTGGCGCAGAAATTCACAGAGCAGGTCCATCGATACGCGCTTGCCCATCTCTCTTAGCATCCAGCCTACCGCCTTGTGCATCAAGTCGTGTGGATGGTGCAGATGGATCTCCGCATACCTCAAGCACCACGACGGGTCTCCCATCTGCGAGGTTTTCCACGAACAGACGATGCTCATGCGTTGTTTCCATAGATTGTCACTTTGCGCCAGTTCATCCTGTACCTTTATCTTATAATCCCTGTTACCAAGGTTCGTCGGTAGTAGCAGCCAATGTCCCAGAATCTTATGCACAGACAAATCTACCAAGTCCCAGTTATTTGCCAGCTCAGCATACTGTAGGTACATCGTCAGGATTTCATCACGCCCCCGAATAGCCTTCTCGTCATGCTCCAATCGTTTGGTTGCCAATTTCTCGAATTTTGCAACGAGAATCAGCAATCCGCAAAGCCTAACCTCATGCCATTTCGACATCAGCAACTCTGGCACCTCGCTAATGGGAAATGGTCCATGTTCCATGTTCAATACCTTTTTGACTACCTCCCTTGTCTGCGGCACCTTCAGCCCCAGGAACTCATCACCCTCGCCATACTCACCTGGTCCCGTTTTGAAGAACCCCATGAGCACTCTTCGCTGCTCCTCATTTCGCAGCGCCTCCATATAGGCAATGATTTCTTTGGCAGTCATCATATTCTCATATAAACTTCAAAAAAGCCTCCACTTGATCCTTCAGCATTGTTTTCTGCTCATCGCTGAGAATCATGCGTCCTTCGGTCCAGGCCTCCACGTTTAAGGCGATGCCTGTTTGTAGTTCCATCACATCGGCCTTAATGAAGGTGAGCAGTTCCGTCAGTTTCTCGCGACATTTGGCTGTAGCCATCTTACCGCCTGCACCACTCAAAGCTACCTTCTTGCCGTTGATAACGGTTGGTGTCTCATAGTTACCTGCCGCCACTGGTCGTGACAGCCAGTCAAAGAGGTTCTTCACATGCCCTGGATAGCTAAAATTATACTCCGGTGTGAACACCCAAAGCGCATCAGCCTCTTTCACCGATGCACGCAGACGGATCACAGCTTCCGGCTCTGGAAACTCAATATCCTGATTCATCAGCGGTACATCCTTGAAATTCAGGTATATCACTTCGGCGCGTGCGCCAATCATTTGTTCAGCCTCGCGGGCCAGTTGCCGGTTGAAGGAACCTTCCCTCAGCGAACCGACGATAAAAAGGATTTTCTTCATAATGCTTGTATAATAAATAATCTTTTATTACGGTTCCCATAAATGTCGCGTCATATCCACATGCCCGTTGGCCTTGAAGTGGACGCCCTCTTCTTCAAGCAAAGTACGTTGACGACTCCATCCTGGAGCTGTACGACCTTCTTTGTTCACCACCCGATGACAAGGCAGATTCTCCGCCCCCGGCATATATCGCAATGTCCGTCCTACCATCCTTGAATGGCTGGGCCATCCTGCCAAAGCGGCTATGTGGCCATACGTAGTCACCTTTCCATAAGGAATCTGGCTGACGATATTCAGCACATCCTCACCAAACTTCCTCGCCTGCTCTGGCGTCATCCTATCGGGATAGTCCTTCATTCCTTTGCTTTATTATTCATGCTGCGAAGATACATCTTTTCTGCGAGAAATGCGCTATTTATCACATTTTTTTCATGATTATTCTCCAAATGCCCCGTAGGGGTTATGTATGCCCTGTTGGGGGTATACATCACTCGTAACGTTTTTCAATCACCTCCCAATCCACTATCTGCCAGAGTGCAGCCAAGTGGTCAGGTCGGCGGTTCTGATAATCCAGATAATACGCATGCTCCCACACATCGAAAGTCAGCAGCGGCTTCAGGCCCTTCTGAATGGGATTGGCCGCATTCGTCTCCTGCGTAATCACCAGCTTACCATCCTTATCGGCCTCGGTGCAGGTGCCATCGGGCGCAGCCCAGTAGTTGGGTATCACCTGCATCAGCTGTCCCAAATCGTAACCGCAGATGGAGCGTAGGGTAACCGCCAACTCAAAGGTCAAAGCATTCCTATCACCTATTACGGACGCCTTGCCCCCATTGTACAGTTCCCAATACTTGGCGATAATCTCGGTAAAAGGCATGCCGTTATACATGGCATTGACATTGTAATTAGGTGTAACCGATGTTTCTGAACTGTCACACTGTATCACTGTATCAGCCTGTTCGGCGAGCTCAAAAATCGCATCATCCAGATAAAGCAAATCGGCCTCGGTTGTGGTGAAGAACACGCGGGTGATATCCTTGGCTTTATCGTCATACTTAACACCCAGCAGATCGCTGGCCCAGCGCAGGTTTTCCTCCTGACTCAGTCCGGGTCTTCGGGCAAACGCCAGGTGATAGCCCTTGGTGGCCGAACGTTCAAACATCTGCAAGCCCAGTTCGTGTTTCTTACTCAGCACCAGCTCGGG
>NZ_JHVE01000027.1:0-35009 GCF_000619985.1 Prevotella sp. P6B4 | reverse complement strand
CAACTCACTTGCAGAACGCACGCTTCGCCCTATGACTGTAGAGCGCAAAAACTCGCTGACTTTTGGTAGCCATGCTGGTGCTAAAGTGTCAGTCATCTACCACACGTTTATCGAGACGTGTAAGATGTGTGGCGTATCAACGCTGGAGTATTTTAAGGAATTCTTCAAGGCAATCATGCAAGGAAGAACAGATTATGAGAACATGTTACCGATGAACATCGGTATTAAAAAATAATAAAGTTTAATACGATTTAGACGCTTCAGGTAGCGATAGCTGCCCTAAAAGGCTGTTTTTAAGCTTGGACGTCAAAATTGACAGTTTACAATAAAATGGCTTCTGATAATAAAACTATTGCTAAGAATACGATGGCCCTATATTTTAGGATGGGTATCACCATGTTGGTGGGCCTATTCACATCGCGTGTCATCTTGCAGGTGCTTGGTGTCACGGATATGGGTATCAATGCTACCGTAGGTGGCGTTGTGGCGTTTGCCGGATTTTTAAATGCAGCTCTGTCCAACGGCACTTCACGTTTTTTGACCGTAGCTCTTGGTAAAGGTGATAAAGAAGAACTGAAATCCACATTTTCTACATGCTTTTGGGTGCACTTTGGGTTGGCATTAATATTAGTGCTTTTAGTTGAAACTGTTGGATTATGGTTCCTCTATAATAAACTGATTATACCTGCAGACCGTATGGATGCAGCAGTCTGGGTCTTCCATCTATCGGTAATTTCTATGGTGGCAACGATGACGCAAGTTCCTTACGGAGCTTGTCTTATAGCCCATGAGCGAATGGATATGTATGCCTACACCAGTTTGATAGATGTGTTCCTAAAATTGATGATCGTTTATGCTCTAACTTTGTTTGATGTAGATAAACTGAAACTATATTCTACGTTATTCTTCTGTACTAGCATGGGTATGCTGTTGTTCTATCGTTGGTTTTGCGCCACTCGCTTTGAAGAATGTCGTGTTGATTTTAAGTTTGACAAAAGGGTTTTTAAGCCTATTTTGGTGTTTTCTGGATGGCAATTATTTGCCAATATTTCTATTTCTTTAAATAGTAATGGCATTTTGATGTTACTCAATATGTTCTTTTCTCCGGCAGTTGTTGCTGCTCGTGCCATATCACTACAGGTTAATAGTTATGCAACACAATTTATGACCAATTTTCGGACTGCAGCGAATCCTCAGATTATTAAAAAATATGCAGCTGGGGATTATGAGGGAAGTAAACACCTGCTGTTGGAATCAACCAAGTATTGCTATTATATGATGCTCATGTTATCTCTTCCCATATACTTGCTGTCTTATCAGCTGTTGTATTTATGGTTAGGGCAAGTGCCAGAATATTGTGACATCTTCCTTAAGTTAGTAGTTATACAATCCTTGTTTCAAATATTTGACACGGGATTATATACAGCAATTTATGCAGATGGAAATATAAAATGGAATGCATTGACATCTCCAACTATTGGTTTTATTGCCTTCCCTGTCGTATATGTTCTTTTTAAGTTTGGAGCATCTCCCATAGCTTTGTCATGGGTGTTTATTGTTGTTTTTGTCATTTTAGGATGCATCCAGAAGCCCCTTATTCTAATTAAGATTTGTGGATATACATTCAGAGATTTCATTCCAATGTATTGGAGTTGCCTGAAGGTAACTATCATATCCACTGTCATTCCTGTAATGTATGATTGTTGGATAAGAATACAAACCGACAATCAATATTTAATTTTCTTCTCTGTCGTTGTAATCTCTGTACTCTCTGTCTGTGCCAGTTCATGGTGTTTTGGTATTGATGCTTCTATGAGAGAAAAAGTTATTCAATTTGTCAAAAACAAGATTCAAAAATGAAAATAGGAATACTGACTGTCCCTTTCAATAATAACTACGGTGGCTTTCTCCAGGCATTCGCATTGAAGAGAGTCCTTGAGAGTATGGGGCATAAGGTGATTATTATAAATCGTCAAAGGAATGGGACTATAACGCTAAGAAGTATATTAGGAGATTTGCTGAGAGGTTTACATCTTCTGGAGGATAAACAAAAGAAGTTAAGCAAATATACAGATCAATTTCAAAAGAAGTATCTATTTCCATATACAAAAAAATATTATTCTTCTCAAGAGTTGAAAAGATGTGTAAAATATAAGTTTGATGCTGTGATTGTTGGCAGCGATCAGGTATGGAGATATTGGTATTTTAAAGACTGGATAGATGATTTTTTTTGCAACTTCCTGGAGGGTACGAATATTTCTCATTTCAGTTATGCTGCATCTATGGGCTCAGACGAAATGGATTATCCTCAAGATAAGATTGAAATATGTTCGAGATTGCTTAAGGATTTCAAAGCAATTTCTGTTCGAGAAGAATCGTCGGTCAAATTGTTAAAAGAATATTTTGGCGTTGAAAATGTGCAGGTGGTTTTAGATCCTACATTCTTGTTAGATAGACAAGCATACATAGATTTATTTAAAGATAAATATACCAAGCCAGAAAATCCATACATCTTCACCTATGTATTAGATGATGACGATGAGATAAAACAATCAATAGAGGATTTTTCTCATAAAATGAATATGCCTGTATTAAATATAAAAGCTGAGACAGGTGATATTAGTGAGATAGCTGTAATAGAACCGGTAGAGAAGTGGCTTTCAGCGATATGTTATGCAGATTATGTTATCACTGACTCATTCCATGGAACAGTATTCTCTCTTATCTTCAACAAGCAATTTGTAGTATATGGCAATGTCCAAAGAGGAATGTCAAGAATGCAGGATTTATTAAATCGAGTCGGTTTACAGAATAGACTTATCACATCAAATTCCGGAGTAAGTACACTATTGGAGCAAGAGATAGATTGGGTTTTAGTAAACAAGCAAATTAACATACATATAGATAGCTCAATGGCTTTTTTGGATGAAGCCATGAAATTTTAATATTTGAGGAAGCATAGTGTTTTTTATGTAATTGACATTAAAGATATATGAAAGTTTTATTTATTTGCAATAGAAGTCCATTTAATCCTGACATGGGGAATGCCCAAAGAACTGCCGTGATATTACAAGGGTTCTTGAATAATGGCTGTCATGTTGATGTAGCTTATATTGGGGCTAACCAATGCAATATTCCGAAGAATTTACCTCAAAATATCAGAATAGTCATATGGAATGATGGACACACTTGGAAAAAAAGTAATTCATCGGAATGGAAAAGACGATTATTAATAAACGCCTATCCGAAGTCTTTTGAACTTGAACATAAGATAAAGAATATTGTAGAACAAAATAATTATGATTTCATTTTCTGTAGATATATTGAAAATGCAAGTCTTGCGGGAGTTTTCGGATTAGATAAGAAGATTCTTTTAGACATTGACGATCTTCCAGAGAAATCCTTCAAAGTATATCTGAAAGATGTATCGTGGTTGAAAAGGATTTATTATCACTTGAAACTAATAAGCTTGCATAGATATACTTATCGTTGTATCAAGAAGTCCTATGTATCTTTCTTACCTAATAAAGGGGAGGCTAAGAGATATAATGTAACATTCTTACCCAATATATCCTATATTCATAAAGATGAATTGGAATTTAAGCCTCAATGTAAAAGAATCCTTTTTATTGGTTTTATGTCATGGCCAGCAAATTACAATGGCATGGATTCCTTTATTTCTCATTGTTGGAATAATATATCAGCAAGTGTTCCTGATGCGAAATTACTGATTGCAGGAAAGGGACTTCCAGACGAGTTGAAAACAAAATGGGAATCATATAAAAATATTGAATATTTAGGATACGTAGAAAGTCTATACGACTTTTATGCAATGGGAAATGTCGTGGTTTGTCCTATTTATTCAGGCGCAGGAACAAATATAAAAGTTATAGAAGCGATGGCAATGGGTAAGGCTTGTGCTATTTCTTCTCATGGCACAAGAGGCTATGAAGAGATTTTGTGTCATGGCGAAAATGTCGTTATTGCTGAGAATTACACAGATTTCTCAAATAATCTCATAGACCTTTTAAATGATGATTCGAAATGTAAAGAGATCGCAGGAGCCGCTATGAAAACTGCCCAATCATTTTTTTCACAGAAAACCATTGATGAAACGATATCATATATAATTAAAGAATAATCATGATAGAGAAACCATATACATCAATAGTTATCCCAGTATATAACGCAGAGAAATACTTGGGAGAATGTATAGACAGTGTGCTGTCTCAATCATTTAGGGATTTTGAACTGATTCTTGTGAATGATGGCTCAAAGGACTCTTCTGGAGAGATTTGTGATGAGTATGCAAAGAAGGATGAGCGAATCCGTGTGATTCATCAGCTTAACGGCGGAGTAACATCTGCACGTAAAGCTGGCGTAGAAGCCTCTTCTGCAGAATGGATTATGTTTGTAGATGCTGATGACAAGGTTACGACAGATGGATTACAGCGACTTGTAGAGGAACAACAGAAGGACCCAGAATTGGATATTATAGAAGGATCATATCAATGGTTCTATCCTGATGGGACAACAAAGTTATGCAAGAATATTGCACAAGAAAAAGGAGCAACATACTTTGATCCACAAACATTCTCTTTCTCTCTATATACATATTATGGACCGGCCCGCGGTCCATGGGCAAAAATAATACGAAGGAGCATTCTTTTACAATCATGTGCATTACAATTGCCAAGACGATTTACCAATCGTGAGGATGCAATGATGCTGACTTGTGCAGCACGTGTTATGCGTAAGGCTGTATTGCTAGCAGATGTTGTTTATTCTTATAGAAATCAGTTTGGTATCACAGCAGTGAGCAATAAATTGTCCATTGATTATTGGAGTGATTATTTGGAGTACACAGAACATGAAGTGTTAAAAGGCTTACTACCTAAATGGCATGATGTATGGGCAATGACACTTAAAGATATATTTTCTATTATAGTTCATGGAGGGAATATTAGATATGGAGCCATACCATCTTATTTTAAACAAAACGTGTTGCCAGAATTACAATCTCTGAGAGGAGATTTGTCAAGGGCAGAAAGACTCTATGTGGATGTTCTTGGACTTCCAATAATATTAAAGTTGCCAGTATGTACAGTCCTATTCTTATTATGGAAGGTAAAGAAATATTTATTAGGTAATTATTTTTCAAAGAAATCAAGAAGATATTAAAGCATGATCCGAGATCGAATAAAATATGTAGATTATCTACGTGCTTTCGCAATCACATTGATGGTGTTGGGACATTCTGGAATACCAAGTGATGGAATAATAAGGTCATGGATATATGGATTTCATATGCCTTTCTTTATTTTTTTATCAGGTTTCTTTGCAAAGTGTCCTTATTCAATACCTGTGTCAATAAATAAATATGTTAAGTCGTTGATAAAACCTTATTTGTTTTTTAGTGTTTTTCTCATTCCTTTTAGTTTTCTGGTCGATTATTTAATAGGGAATCATATAAGGACAGAGGAAATAGTGGCGATTGTATTCGCTAAATTGGTAATGCTAGATAATAACAGTTGCGGACCAATATGGTTCTTATTGGCACTATTTGTTATACGCTTGTTATTTGATAGTTTATTTTTTTTATTTAAGGGAAATGATAAAAAAAATATATGGTTGGCATTCCTTGTCGTATTACTATTCTTAGTTCTTTATGGATTATATAATATGAGTTATTTTTCACTTTTTGCAATAGGTTCAGCATTTGCATTATTCCCTTTTTTCGTTTTAGGTTGGATATGTGGAAGTGTTAATAAGACTCCACGAAAAATTCCGTTGCCAGTAGTATTTGCTATGTTTGTTGCATATCTTGTGATATCTTCAAATAATGGCTATGTAGATTTTGCTCAATTGAAGTTTGGCCATAACATTATAACAACATATTTTACAGCATCCGTGGGCTGTATATCTATATGTTATTTAGGGAAAGCGTATTTCAGCAATTACCATAATAATTTACTGTTAAAAATAGGAGAGTACAGTATTGGGATTTTGGGCTTTCATATAATATTTATTCAGATATTTAGGTATATTTATAAAATCTTAATTAATGAAATAATCCCATTATGGTATTTGTTATTAATGTCAATTCTCGTATGCTTAATTTGTTACTTATGTACATTGATTGTCATGAAAGTAAATCCGTGTTTAATTGGAAAAAATAAATAATTTAAATAAATTTTTTATGAAGGTAATTGTAGCTCACCCAGGAAAACAGCATTCTTTTCGTTTAGCATCAGCAATGCAGAAAGCAGGTTTGTTGCATAGTTACGTAACAGAGATATATGATAAAAAATCTTCTGTGATGATGAAATTCATCAAGAAGTTATTGAATAAGAGTAATTTAAAACGTGCAAATGCGCATTACAATCCTGATTTAAAAGAGTCTCAAGTAGTTCAGTTTTGTGAATTTGGCGGTTTCATAGAATTATTATTAAATAGGTTGGATAAGAGTATGAAACTCTATCGTCGTTTTTCTTCCTATAACACAGATAGATTTGGATTAAAACTGGCCAAATATGCAATCAAGAATGATGTAGATATGGTCATTGGTTATGATGCAGATAGTACCATCTGCTTCAAATATTTAAAAGAACATGCGCCACATATTATAAGAGTTCTTGATGTGTCAATTGCAGCACGTCCATATATGAAAGATTTATTTCAAAAGGAAGTGACGCAATCTGGACTTACTTACGCAAAGGATGAAAATATTTATTTGTGGCAAAGGCCTCTCGAACGTTATTATTCAGAAATTCGAGATGCAGATTATTTCTTCGTTGCATCAGATTTTGTAAGAGACAGCCTGCTGTATTGTGGTGTTGAAAGCAATCGCATATTGAAAGTACCTTATGGTGCAAACATTTCCAGCGATATTCTAATCAAAGAAGCGAATCCAACCACCCCTCTTATAATACAATTTGTGGGGCAGACGAATGCGCGTAAAGGTATGCCCTTATTACTGGATTGCATTTCCTCAATGGATTCTAATAGATTCCAACTGGTAGTAACTGGTGGATATAACCCACAGTCACCTTATATAGCAAAACACTTGGATGATGAAAATATAAAGTTTACGGGATTTGTTACACATGACCAGATGCAGAAAATTTATGAAGATGCAGACATTTTCGTATTAACATCAATCGCTGAAGGCATGGCATTGGTTGGCATTGAAGCTATGGCATGTGGGCTTCCCGTTATTTGTACATATGGTTCTGGACTGTCTGATTTGATTATTGAAGGTGAAACTGGATTTGTAGTTCCCTATGGTGACGAAACTGCTTTGAAAGAAAAATTGGAATGGTTCTATGTTCATAAAGATAGAATTAAAACAATGGGCGAACGTGCCCGCCAAGTAGCTATGGAATTTTCTTGGAAAAAATATGAAGAGAATATTGTAAAGATTGTATTGAAAATTAATGAATTAAATAATAAACAGTAGTTATGCTGTCTCCTATATCTCTTATATTTCTCGTGGTATTGTGTGTGTTGATTGGGGGAACCCTGCTCAAGCTATGGTTGAGCCGCGACAAATCTGCGATTTGGTCTCCATTGACTTTCATCTGCCTCACGTTGATTTACTATATCGTTATTCCCTCCTTCCAAGGGCTTAGACTATATGATGCTCATGCAGTTCAAGGGCAATATCTTTTTTATATCGCATCTGTTCTATTTTATTCGTGTGTGTTGATTGGATTCTCTTGGAAGCAGAGGCCGCGCTTTAAAAAATGGGATGATTATTTCACCCCCCAAAATGCTCAGATGGTAGGGGCTGTTCTTTTTATATTTGCGTTAGCATGTTACGTTCCCTTTCGTGGTTTTCGAACAACGATATGGGCTGATGATGCATATATAGGTTCTGCAAGAACGGGCTTTGTCAGCTATTTTATTGATTTAATATCATTGTTCTGCTTTGCCTGTGGTCTTTTATATATGTATTGGCGTAGTAACCAAAGTCGCCTCAAGAGTGGAATCGTATTTCTTGTCGTTCTTTATTTGACAATAGTGGTGTACATTGTTGGTGGATTTCGTTATAGGTTGGTCATGCTTATTCTTTCATTAGCCACGGTCTACCACCTATTCCCTAAACCAAAGCGAATCAATTATCCCATTGTCTTATCAGTAGGCATCGCGGCATATTTGCTCTTTGCCGTAATGGATGTATCTCGTAATTATGGAGCAGGATTAAACCGTGAGACTGTGATGCAGGTATCACTTAGCGATGCTAAAAAGGGTGCAGGAGAGAATGTAGATGTATGTTGCTTCAGTATAGCCTCAATTGATTATTATAACCGTAATGGTGGATATTCATTGTTTGAACCGATAACCACTGCAGTTCTGATGCCTATACCTCGTGCCATTTTCCCGAGCAAACCGGATGGGAGATATATGAGAGAAGCGCAAGTGCGTATTATTGGTGATTCAAGCGGTGGTGCAGCATTCCTTTGTTTTGCAGAAGCTTTTATCTCATTTGGAATGATAGGTGTTATCATTTATGGTTTATTCTTTGGTTGGTTTGCGAGAATTTTTTTTAATAATTATAGGCGAAATAGGGAGTCGATGGGCGCGATACTTCTATTAGCACTGTTCAATGGATTCTGTTATCAATGGCTTTCACGTGGCTATTTAGCAGGAAACTTTAATGATTTTGTTTACTTCGTAATTTTACCATTCTGGTTAACAACTCTATTTAGAAAAATATTGCCAAAATCGATAATTCATGAATAAGAGACAATACGATATAATTTTTATTACCAATCAGCCTGCGTTTTACAAGGTTAGACAGTGGAATAAGATTGGTAATCGGAAGAGGGTTCTTCTGATATTTACAGATCAAAAGGAAAAGGACAGGAATAATGATTTTGTTTCGGAAAAGCCTTCATTTGAATATTATATTCTTCCTAAAAGCAACCTAGCTGGATGTTGGGAGTTGATATCGATTCTTTTTCGGTATTCGTTTAAACAGTTGATTATCGGAGGATGGGATGACTGGCGTTTGATTCTTTTGGCTTTCCTAAGCAGTAAGAAAAAGAATGCAGTGTTATGTGAATCCAGCTTTTATGAGTATAAGCCTCATTTTATAAAGGACAGTATAAAAAAACTATTTCTGACACGCATTTCAACGGTTTACCCTTCAGGCCTTGCTCAGGGCAAGATATTTGAGCACTTCCATTTCAAAGGAGAGTATAAATATACCGGCGGATGCGGCGTGCTCAATTACATACCCCAACCTGCATATAAGCCCAGAGAGTGTGTTAGGCGTTTTCTGTATGTGGGCAGGTTAGTTGAGGTCAAAAATCTTAAGATGCTAATTGATGTTTTCAACAGTTTTACGCATCTTTTATTGGATATCATCGGTTTTGGAGAACAGGAGGAAGAACTGAAAATGATGTCTCAGAGCAATATTCACTTTTTAGGTGCAATCCCGAATAAAGAGTTGTTAACATATTACCAGAAGACGGATGTATTTGTGCTACCTTCAATTGTTGAGCCCTGGGGACTTGTTGTTGAAGAATCTTTGAACAATGGAACGCCTGTAATTGTAAGTGATCGGGTCGGATGCAAGGATGATTTGGTGACGGAAGAGACCGGACTCGTGTTTTCTGCTTATGACAAGGAATCTTTGAAAGAAGCTGTCCTTAAAATTTCTGATGTAGATTATTACAATAAACTTCGAGAGAATATTTCTAGACTCAATTTTCAAGAGAGAGCACAACATCAAATTAATATATTCATAACTAAATAATGCCAACGATATTGCAAATCAATGTGGCCTGTAATTGGGGGTCAACAGGCAGAATAGCTGAACAGATAGGTGTACTTGCTCAGAAAAACGGATGGAATGCTTATCTCGCTCATGGGACGAGATATGTTTCTGGTAGTCAACTTAAGACCATCAGAGTTAGTAGTTCGTTTGAAGAGAAGGCGCATGGCGTGAAGAGCCTTCTGTTGGATGCTCATGGATTAGGCTCAGTCAACGGCACAAAGGCTTTCGTAGAGAAACTGGATGAAATAAAGCCAGACATAGTCCACCTTCATAATATTCACGGGTATTTTGTTAACTACGAAATTCTTTTCGACTATTTGTGCGGAAAAGATATTCCCATTGTGTGGACCCTACATGACTGCTGGAGCTTTACCGGGCATTGTATGTACTTTGACAGGGTAGGCTGCGACAAGTGGAAAACCGGTTGTCACCATTGCCCACAACTGCACTCATACCCCAAGTCATTGTTTATAGACAGGTCAAGTGCAAACTGGGAACGCAAAAGAAAACTCTTTACATCGGTCAAGAATCTCACATTGGTGCCAGTGTCTAATTGGCTTGGAGATTTGGTGAGTCAGTCCTATCTTGGCAAATATCCTGTTCATGTCATTCATAATGGCATTGATCTGAATGTATTCAAACCAACAGAGAGCGACTTGAAAAAACAGTATGGGATAGATGGTAAATTTGTAGTGCTGGGCGTGGCAGATATTTTTGGCGACCGAAAGGGGCTGGGAGAGTTTATACAGTTGCATCAATCATACGGAGATGACATCCAGATTGTATTGGTGGGAGTATCTGAAGAGGAGAAAAAGCAGCTACCGGAAGGGATTATCGCGTTGAGACGCACCACAAATGTGAACCAACTGGTAGAATTCTATTCCATGGCAGACGTTTTTGTCAATCCAACATATGAAGATAACTTTCCGACAACAAATATTGAGGCGTTGGCTTGCGGGACTCCCGTAATTACTTACAGAACAGGCGGCAGCCCAGAGGCAGTTGATGAGAATACTGGTATTGTTGTCGAGAAGGGGAACTATGAGGCTTTAGTAACAGCTATCAGACAAATACGACAAAAGGGGAAGGCAAGTTATTGGAACGCATGCAGAAAACGAGCCGTTGAACAATTCAACAAAGACGATCGTTTCCTGGATTATATTAAACTTTACGATGAGGTAATTCAATAGATGAAGCCTGCATATAAAAGGTTGCTCTGGTGTGGGGGTGTTCTACTAATTGCTATCATAGTGAATCTTTATTGTGAGTTGTTCCCTATACATTTGGCGCATCGCGATAACAATTTTGGTATAAAGGTTCTTTCTTACAACATCCACTCCCAAGCGGACGGATTTGGTTTATATGCAACTGAGATAGCAAAGACAATAGTGGGTGAGAAACCTGATTTCGTATTCCTGACGGAATATTACGAAACAGCAAGCGATACCCTGATAAATTCACTTGAGAGAGAGTATCCATACATAAATAAAACGTATAGATGGGAGAATAATGAGGGCGATGTTTTCTGTAGCACATGGGAGATAGACAGTATTGACAAATATGGGGTGAGTGGAAGCTTCTGCTCCATCTACCGTGTACCGATACACAAGGCCACAGATACGCTTGTCATTTATTGCTGTCATCTGTCCTCTAATAATCTTATGTTAAACGAGGGACGTTGGTCTTCTCTGAAAGAGGGAAGGCGTTTAAGGTTAACAGAGGCGGATACTATTGTTAATGCATTGCGAAGCGAGAAATATCCCGCTGTGGTTATAGGTGACATGAACGATGTACCATTTTCACCTACAATAAAAAGGATAAAGTCCACAGGATTAAAGGATGCATGGTGGAATGGTGGCTTCGGCTATGGAAGTACATATCATAATGATTGGCTGCGACTGAGAATAGACTATGCTTTTTATGATGATAAGCACTTAAATCTTCAAAATATAGACGTGATAGGTGAAGAAACCTGGAGTGACCATCGGGCTTTAGTCGTTGGATTCAATTTTAAATAAAATAATTGATATAAAAATTATGTACAGACATTTCTTTAAGCGAGTTTTTGACTTGATTTTTGCTTTACTCGCTCTTCCTTTCGTGTTGCTGATTATTGTAATTGTTGCTCCATTCATCTGGTTTGATGATAAAGGCCCTATCTTCTATGCCGGTAAGCGCATAGGCTACAAGGGTAAACCCTTTGGGATGCTGAAATTTCGCAGCATGAAGGTGAATGCTCCTGACATCCGACTAGAGGATGGTAGCACCTACAATGGTGATGACGACCCACGTGTGACAAAGGTAGGTAAGTTCCTCCGCAAGACCAGCCTGGACGAGATTCCGCAGTTTCTTAATGTTCTGACAGGAGAAATGAGTTTGATAGGAATTCGTCCTGACCCTCTAGACTGGTTAGAAAAATACAATGAACATGAGAGGGTGATTCTCACAGTGAAGCCTGGTATTACAGGCTATAATCAGGCGTATTTCCGCAATAGTGTGGATGGACTGGTGAAACTGAAGAATGATGTGTATTACGCAGAGAATATATCGTTCTGGCTTGATGTGAAGATTTTCTTCAAGACCATTAAGACTGTATTGTTCCGTGAGAATATCAACATTGACGAAGACAGAAAATGAGAGAGTACGGTAGTGAACATCCGGCAGTGCTTCTGCCTGATAGGTATTTTGATACATTCGAGAAATATGGCAGAGAAATAACCTACCTGAGAAATGGCAGGGAAGCTTTGTTGTATGCTTCTTGCAATTGCAAACCTGGGAAAGAGGCTATTATCTTATGTCCTGCATATAGTTGCTGGTCTATGACTGCACCATTTGAATTCTCGGGTTGGACAATAGTATATTACCGACTCAATGAGGATTTGACGGTAGATGAAGACTATCTGAAAATATTGTTGAGAGGTTGTAAAGCGGATGCCATATTAACCATGAATTTCTATGGCGGTGCAGCAACGAATGCAGCAATTGCCATAGTAAAGGAATTCAATGAGAAGATAACTGTCATAGAGGACTTCTCTCATTGCACTTTCTGTTTGGATCAGATATTCAACGAGCAGGTTGACTATTATGTTTCAAGCATTAGAAAGTCTATTGGTGTGAGCGATGGGGCTATTATTCTCAGCAAGAAACCGACTAACAAGGCTTACATAGGAGGTACAGCACCTGGCTTTGGACAATTGCGTCTGGGCGCACAACAGCAAAAGGGGCGGTATGCTTTTACTAAGTCATTGGACGATAAAGACACGTTTCTGTCAGAGTTGAGGCGCGGAGAGGAAATGATTGACAAGCTGGATGGCGTCCATCCCATTTCTGAGGTGTCGTTGAAACAGATTGAAAGCATCAATGGCGCAGAGATTGCTTTTGCTAGAAGGGAGAATATGA
Organism: Prevotella sp. P6B4; assembly: GCF_000619985.1. Lineage (NCBI taxonomy): Bacteria > Pseudomonadati > Bacteroidota > Bacteroidia > Bacteroidales > Prevotellaceae > Prevotella > Prevotella sp. P6B4. Next base: position 21,826 of record NZ_JHVE01000027.1, on the reverse strand, counting down.
AACACCTGTGGGGCTTACTGAACGGAAGGGTAAAGATGATTCCAGGATTGGAAAGGAGTTTCAATGGTGCTCCGTTCTCTTTGCCAATACTTGTTGAGAATAGGGATTCTGTGCAGAAGCAGTTGGCACAGAAAGGGGTATATGCTCCAGTGCTTTGGCCAATATCAGATGAAGCAAGAGCGACATGCAACGTCTCTGCAAAGATGGCAGACAAGATGCTTTCAATACCTGTTGACCAAAGATATAACTATGACGACATAGAGGATATAGCCTCAATTGTGATTTCTACTTGTAGCAAATAATATGAAGAAATTAATGGTACTTGCTGCGGGTCTGCTTCAGATCCCAGTAATAAAGAAAGCCCGTGAAATGGGCGTATATGTCATTGCTGTAGATGATGACCCCAATGCTCCTGGTATGGCATTGGCTGATAAAGCTATCGTGCCGGGTGGACTGATGGATGAAGAGAAATTAGTTACTATTGCTAAAGAAGAGCAGATAGACGGTGTGATTCATCCTTGTTCAGAGGTGGCTATGAATGTGATGGGTCGTATCAATGACGAGTTGCATTTGAGTGGTATCTCAAAAGAGATGGCTATTCGCGCCACAAACAAACACTTGATGCGTGAGGCATTTGAGAAATATGGCGCACCAAGTCCTAAGTCTATATTAACAAAAGATGAAGAAGATGCTTGGGAGATATTCTGCGAACAGTTCTCTACTAATGCCATACTGAAACCTTCACGTAATAGTGGTTCTCGAGGTATCGCTAAAGTGGAAAAGGGGATTACGAAGGATGCTTTCATTGAACTTTATCGGAGGGCTTTGAATGAAAGTCGCGATCATAGTGTTCTGATTGAGCAATTCATAGAAGGACCTGAGTTTTCTGTTGAGGTAATAGTATGGAATGGAGAGCCGCATGTGCTGGCCGTTACAGATAAGAAGACTACGGAAGCACCTTACTTTGTAGAATTAGGTCATAACCAGCCTTCGGTTTATCCTGTGGAGATACAAGAGAAATTAAAAGCAGGTGCTATAGCAGGATGCAAAGCTTTAGGTTTGACCTATTGTGCTGCTCATTGTGAACTGAAAGTTCAGAATGGGGAGGCTTATCTGATGGAAATTGGCGCCAGGATGGGAGGAGACTTTATATCTACTGAATTGACTCATTTGAGCAGCGGAATAGATATGGTGGCTGCTACAATTAATGTAGTACTTGGTGTAGAGCCTAATCTGAATCCTGTTGAGGATAAACATGGGGTTTGCATTCGTTATTTTACTCCTAAGCCTGGTAAGTTAGTGGCTATTGAGAATGAGGAGGCATTAAATGATGCTCACGTATATGATGCGGAGATTTATCATAAAGTGGGAGATGTTATTCCAGAGGTCAAATCAAGTCTTGACAGGTCAGGACATGTGATTGTTATTGCTGATACAGTCAAAGAGGCTATTGACCGAGCTGAAAGAATGATAAAGGAAGTAAAGATGATAACTGCATGAAAATTCTGATACCTTTTTCATATTACCATCCAGAACAATGTGCTGGCCTGTTTGTTATAGATGATATGACTGCAGAAGCAGCACGGCAGGGGATAGAGTCCGTGATAACTGTTCCGACTCCTACAAGAAATGTAGCGCCTGGGGCAAAGTGGGATAGAGAAGAAATACTTTGTGACGGAAAGGTATTGGTTCATCGTTTCCGGATGTACGGGGAAGGGAAGAACCCTGTGTTGAGGGCTTTGCGATATCTTTTTTGCGAGATAGTTCAGTTGCATTATATGCTCTGGAAGGAGTATGATGTGGCCTTTATTGATAGCACACCTCCAATTCAAGGATTGAAATTGCCCATAGTACGTTTGTTAAGAAAGAAACCTGTGGTGTATAATGCACAGGACTTGTTCCCTGAAACTCTTAGCGGTACAGGACTGGCGAAACAAGGCGGATTACTTTGGAAGATTGGTATGTGGGTGTCGAATGTGACATTCCGCAATTCAGACAAGATTATTGCTATCTCTAATGATATTAAACGCAGTATGGTGGCACGTGGCGTACCTGCTGAGAAGATTGAGGTGGTGTATAACTGGGTAGATGAAAAGGCTGTACAGCCGGTAGCGAAAGAGGATAACCCGCTATTTGATGAGTTTGAATTAGACCGCAATAAGTTCACTATTGTTTATGCCGGTAATCTTGGGAATGCTCAGAACATAGGCATAGTATTGGCTGGCGCGAAAGAATTGCCAGAAGTCCAGTTTGCGGTATTTGGGTCTGGAGGTCTGGAGAAAGAGGTACGCAAGCGTATATCTAACGAGGGGCTGACAAATGTTCATTTGAATCCATTACAGCCTTTAGAGAGAGTAAAATATGTGTATTCGCTGGGTGATGCCTGTATAGTTTCTTGTAAAGAAGGGCTTGGCGGTAGTGCTATGCCATCTAAGAGCTGGTCAATTATGTCGTGCGGACGACCTGTTGTGGCCAGTTTTGATGAAGGAGAACTGAAAGAGATATTGGAGAATAATAACTGTGGCGTATTCTCTCACGCAGGTAACGTGAAGGAATTTGTGGCCGCCATCAGACAAATGGCAACAAATAGAGAAAAATGTGAAGAAATGGGCAAAAACGCCCGTCAGTTTATATTGAATAATCTCACTAAAGAAGTGGGTGCAAAGAAATACGTTGATATAATCAAATCTGTAGTAAAGAAATAATCGTTATTAAATATGAACACTAAATTGAGAAACGTTCCTTTCTCTCCGCCGGATATGTCGGAGGCAGAGGCAAAATTAGCATCTGAGGCTATTTTAAGTGGTTGGATTACAACAGGTCCGAAGACAAAAGAGTTTGAGAAGAAGATTGCAGCTTATGTTGGAACCAACAAGGCAGTATGCCTTAACTCTGCAACGGCTGCTATGGAAATGGCACTTCGTCTGATAGGTGTTGGCCCTGAAGATGAAGTCATTGTGCCAGCTTATACCTATACTGCTACAGCTTCTGTTACCCAACATGTGGGGTGCAAAGTAGTGATGGTGGACAGCCAGAAGGACAATGTGGAGATGGACTATGACAAGTTGGCTGAAGCTATCACTGAGAAGACAAAAGTCATTTGTCCGGTGGATTTGGGTGGTGTGATGTGTGACTTTGACAAGATCTTTGCTGTGATTGAGTCCAAGAAGCATTTGTTCCGTCCTGCCAACGAGATTCAAAAGAAGATAGGACGTATTATTGTAGCTGCTGATGATGCTCACGCTTTTGGTGCCCAGTGGCACGGAAAGATGGCTGGAAGTATTGCTGACTTTTCTTCTTTCAGTTTCCATGCTGTGAAGAACTTGACTACCGCTGAAGGAGGAGCCCTCGTGTGGCACCTTCCGTTTGGAAACGATATCATTGATGTTGACGCTAACGATAGCTATTTCTCGACAGTTCCAAGGAAAGAAGGTGAGACTTGGGATGAGATGCTTTATCGTATATCTCAGTTGTTGAGCCTGCACGGTCAGAATAAGGATGCGCTTGCCAAGACTCAACTTGGTGCTTGGGAATATGATGTGATTGGCCCTTGGTACAAGTGCAATATGACGGACATTATGGCCGGAATTGGACTTGCACAGCTGGAGCGTTATCAAGGTATGCTGGAACGTCGTCGTCATATCATTGGAGTGTATGACAATGCACTGAAAGATCTACCTGTAGCCGTATTGAAGCATTTTGGTGAGGATTTCGCAGGAAGTGGACACCTGTATATCACCCGTTTGCTGGGACGTACCGACCAGGAACGTCGTGATGTGATTGTAAAGATGGCAGAGAGGGGCATTGCCTGCAATGTGCACTACAAGCCGCTGCCTATGATGACGGCATATAAAGCACTGGGCTTTGATATCAAAAACTACCCTAATGCTTATCATCTATTTGAGAATGAGGTGACACTGCCATTGCATACGAAACTCACAGATGAGGATGTGGAGTATGTGATTAGCAACTTTGTGGACATCGTGAAGAACCTGTAAAAGTAATCGACTAGCAGCATTGAATTTGAGACTTAATCTTGTTCTTGGACTTTGACTTTGTCGAAATCGCTCATACTCGGCAAAGCTCAAGTAAACTTGGCATTGCTCTCGTTTAATCGCGATATTGGGTGTGTGACACCTCAGTACGTTTATCGTATGTGGGGTGGAACGGTCGCATATGAAGAGATTGAGGCTGGATTAAAGGAGATAAAGAATGGTTGTAGATAAGAAGATACTGGATGAGTTGACGGCAAAGGCCAAGGAAAACCCGAGATTACGATGCAATCGGGATATGCGCAATAGTGCTGACCATAGATATGGTGCCGGGAGGAGTTGTGCTGAATATCGAGAAAGGGCAGTGGCATAGCTTAAAGTGTCTGGAGAGCGGAACTGTGCTGTTTGAGGCGAAAGATGGCTCATATAGACCACTTGATGATGATGAGATTTTAAATTTGTAGCTTAATTGGTTAATGGTTTAATAGATAAATAAATATAAAAATATAATTATGAGTGTTTTTGAAGGAAAAACCCTGTTGATAACAGGAGGCACAGGTAGTTTTGGTAATGCAGTGTTGAACCGCTTCCTGAGAACGGATATTGGTGAAATCCGCATCTTCTCGCGTGATGAAAAGAAGCAGGACGATATGCGTCATGACTTCCAGGCGCGTATGCCGGAGGTGGCCAACAAGATTAAGTTCTACATTGGTGACGTGCGTAACAAGAGCACACTGAAGTACGCTATGAAGGGTGTGGACTATGTGTTCCATGCAGCTGCCTTGAAACAGGTTCCCAGTTGCGAGTTCTTCCCAATGGAGGCAGTGAAGACTAACGTGATTGGTACAGACAATACGCTGGACGCAGCTATCGATGCAGGCGTGAAGTGTGTGATTTGTCTCTCGACCGATAAGGCAGCTTATCCTATCAATGCCATGGGTATCACCAAGGCTATTGAGGAGAAGATTGCTGTAGCTAAGAGCCGTCTGAGTGGCGACACCAAGATCTGCTGCACGCGCTATGGTAATGTGATGTGTAGCCGTGGTAGCGTTATTCCTCTTTGGATTGACCAGATTCGCAAGGGTAATCCTATCACATTGACAGAACCTAAGATGACACGATTTATCATGTCGCTGGAAGAGGCTGTAGATTTGGTGCTCTTTGCCTTCGAGAACGGTAAGAATGGTGACATTCTGGTTCAGAAGGCACCCGCTTGTACCATTCAGACCCAGGCTGAGGCTGTTTGTGAGCTTTTTGGTGGCAAGAAAGAAGAGATCAAGGTCATAGGAATAAGACACGGAGAAAAGATGTATGAAACCTTGCTCACCAAGGAAGAGGCGGCCAAGGCTATTGATATGGGTAACTTCTATGCAGTGCCAGCAGATAACCGTGACTTGAACTATGATAAGTACTTCAAGGAGGGTGATGTGAAGCGTGCGCTGATTGATGAGTTCAACTCGAATAACACGAGGATTCTGAATCTTGAGGAAACTAAGGAGAAGATTGCTTCGTTGCAGTATATCCAGAATGAACTTAATGGTATTCCCAATCTCGTATAATATGAAGATACTTGTAACTGGAGCAAAGGGGTTCGTAGGTAAGAACCTTTGTGCTCAACTCAATACAATTAAAGACGGCAAAGATAGAAGGTTTCCTGAACTTTCTATCGAAGCTGTTTATGAATACGATATTGACAATACTGCAGAAGAACTTGACAGGTGGTGTAGTGATTGCGATTTCGTATTCAATCTTGCAGGTGTGAATCGCCCGAAGGAGCAGTCAGAGTTCATGGCGGGTAACTTTGGCTTTGCCAGCACACTGCTTGATACATTGAAGAAGTATGGGAACAAGTGCCCTGTGATGCTGTCTTCGAGTCAGCAGGCTTCATTGACTGGTCGTTTCGGTAATAGCGAGTATGGACGAAGCAAGAAAGCTGGTGAAGATTTGTTCTTGGAATATGGTAAAGAGACTGGTGCAGAAGTGCATGTATATCGCTTCCCCAATCTGTTCGGTAAATGGTGCAGACCTAACTATAATTCGGCTGTAGCAACCTTCTGCAATGCCTTCGCCAACGACCTCCCTTATACGGTCAATGACCCAAGTGTAGAACTGGAACTGCTCTATATTGATGACCTCGTAGATGAGATGATTGCCATCTTGCAGGGTAAAGGTCATCACTGCGAGTTCGAGGGATTAGAGGTTATTCCTGGACCCCTCGGCAAGTACAGGTATTGCCCAATTACTCACAAGGTTACTCTTGGTGAAATTGTTGAGCTGCTTAAGAGTTTCGCTGAACAGCCAAAGACTTTGATGATTGACCAATGGTCGACCTCTGTCGCGACTCGGCATAGTTCATGCGAGCATGACTCTGCCCTCGCTGCTCCATCGGTTCCTGAGATTCCTGATTACGCTTTTGCAAAGAAATTATATGCGACTTATCTCAGTTATCTGCCAAAGGAAAAAATTGCTTTTCCTTTAAAAATGAACGAGGATGATAGAGGTTCTTTTACTGAATTACTTCATACTGTTCATAGCGGTCAGGTCTCCATCAACATCTCGAAGCCTGGCATCACCAAAGGTCAGCATTGGCATAATACCAAGTGGGAATTCTTTATTGTAGTGGCTGGCCACGGCTTGATTCAGGAACGCAAATTGGGTAGTGATGAGGTGATAGAGTTTGAGGTGAGTGGTGACAATATCCAGTGCATACACATGTTGCCAGGATACACGCACAATATCATCAATCTCTCGGAGACGGAGAATCTGGTGACGGTGATGTACTGCAATGAGATATTTGATCCAAGTCGGCCTGATACGTTCTTCGAGAAGGTTTGATGGGTCGCTATGCTCGAAATTTGACAATAATTAGATTCAAAATTGTATAAGATGAATATTAATCATTTTAAGAACGATGGAAAGCTGAAGCTGCTGATTATCGTGGGTACACGCCCTGAGATTATCAGACTGGCAGCTGTGATTAATAAGTGCAGACAGTATTTTGACTGTCTGTTGGCACATACGGGTCAGAACTATGACTACAACCTGAATGGGGTGTTCTTCAAGGACCTGAAACTTGCAGATCCTGATATCTATATGGAGGCTGTGGGTGATGATCTCGGTGCAACGATGGGTAACATCATCGACAAGAGTTATAAGGTGATGGTAGAGACGAAGCCTGATGCTGTGCTGGTATTGGGTGATACGAATAGTTGTCTGAGCGTGATCGGTGCTAAGCGTCTGCATATACCTATCTTCCACATGGAGGCCGGTAACAGATGTAAGGACGAGTGTCTGCCGGAGGAGACAAACCGCCGAATCGTGGATATTATTAGCGATGTGAATATGGCGTACTCGGAGCATGCCCGTAGGTATTTGGCTGATACGGGCCTGCCTAAGGAGAGAACGTATGTGACGGGTTCGCCTATGGCAGAGGTGCTGCACAATAACCTTGCTGAGATTGAGGCAAGCGATATTCATTCTAGGCTTGGACTGGAGAAGGGAAAGTATATCCTGCTCTCTGCTCACCGTGAAGAGAATATTGATACTGAGAAGAATTTTATGTCATTGTTCACTGCAATCAATAAGATGGCTGAGAAGTATGATATGCCAATTTTGTATTCTTGTCATCCTCGTAGTCGCAAGAGATTGGAGCAGTCGGGATTTGTGTTGGACAAGCGCGTGATTCAGCATGAGCCTCTGGGATTCCATGATTACAACTGCTTGCAGATGAATGCTTTTGCTGTAGTTTCTGACTCTGGTACTCTGCCTGAAGAGAGTAGTTTCTTTACATCAGTTGGGCATCCGTTCCCGGCAATTTGTATCAGAACATCTACAGAGAGACCAGAGGCATTGGATAAGGGTTGCTTTGTGCTGAGTGGTATTGATACCGTTGGATTGCTCCAGAGCGTTGATGTGGCTGTAAGCCTGATTAAGGATGGCAACCAGGGCATTCCCGTGCCTGACTATGTGGATGAGAATGTATCAACCAAGGTGGTGCGCATCATCCAGAGTTATGTGGGTGTTGTGAACAAAATGGTTTGGAGGAAGTTTTAAATCCCAAGAATTAGAGAATACGCAAGAGGGTCGATGCACTGCATCGGCCTTTTTTTTTATGCCCTGTAGGGGCAATATCCAATCACCCATCGCCCCTGTAAGGGGCTCATAACGTAGCGTAGGGCCTCGGCCATATGTGAATGAATAATCAATCATCACCATCACCACCATTCACCCCTAATAGCCCCAAATAAAAAGGTAGCAGCTAACAAAGTAGAAATACTTGGTTAGCGTTTTATTTTTTTTGAGATATTTGGTAATAATTCGATTTTTTCTTGTTTTTGTTTGGAAGTAAAGAGAAATTTCGTATATTTGCGAACGGAAAGGGATGTCGACATCGAAAATCACCCTGAGTACATAAATGTGAATATGCTAAAATATCTCGTAACGCGTTGAATCTTAATCTATTAAGGTCCGCCTTGCGGAAAATTGCTATGCCAAGGGGGTAATATATGTATAAAATTGATCCGACGGATGGACTAGAAGAAACTCAATTAATTATTTGAAAACAATTCTCCATGGTTATTGATACAGAACTTCTTGATAGAGTATCGGAGCAGGCGAAGGAATCTCCTCGTTTGCGAATGAATTACAACTTCCATCAGAGCTTGGATGAGAAATGTCATCGCTTTTTGAATGCTGTGGAGCTTGGGACGGACGTGCCGATACATCAACATCCCACGAAGGATGAGACGTTTGTGATTCTGAGAGGGAAGGTGCGGGTGACTACGTATAGGGATGATGGGTCGATTATCGAGGACGTGGTGCTCTGTGCGGAAGAAGGTAGATATGGCGTGAATATTCCGAAAGGCGTGTGGCATACGATTGAAGCAATGGAGCCGGATAGCGTGATATTTGAATGCAAAGAGGGGCCGTTTGTCCCTCATGAACTTGACGGGATCTTAGAATTGCCAAAGCAATGAAATACATCAAAGCTCTTTGGCAATTTTGCGCTTACCTATTTGTACCACAGTGGAGATGCCAGAAAAGCGGAAATACTGAGGGAAGAAGATTAAGAAAGACGAAGATATGATAAAGGCAAAAGTCTTTTTGTGTGATTTGAATAAGTTAAATGGCAACAATATATAATTTTTCAGAATCTCTGAGTCGGATAGACTCCATTTTATCATCAAATATACCGGAGAAAGCAGCCCGGGCAATTCCGAGTGTCGAAAATATTAATTCATCATCGGAATATTTGTCTCAGGCTACAGTGATTCATGTGAAATATGAAATAGTGCCTGATATGTGGCACCCTGTGGATAAGAAGCTAAATCTTCCTGTCATTCAAAGCTTTGTTTCAGAAGCAATTTGTGTTGGAGGTTCGAGCAGTTGCTGCAAGGATATTATGATCACGGCTGATTATCTACGATTGGTGTATGATACATCCCTGAAGACAGAACTGAATGAGGCATTGGATGATGCGGCTCGCATAAGAACGTTGGCAATGGTGGTTTCAAAGCTGGCAAAGCAACGAGAATATCCTATGATAAAAGCATCTGTAGGGATGGACTATGGCACGGTAACTATGCTTCCTGTCAATCTAATTGACAGTAGATATCCTCGTTTTATATGGACGGGTGAAGTCGTAGACCGAGCACAACAAAATGCAGGCAAGGCCGATGACGATATTGTGATAAGCGACGTTGTTTGGAAGAATCTGACAGATAATAACCGCAAACTTTTCGAAACGGATGGTTTTTCGTTTTCAACCTATCGCGGAAAAATAGTAAATATTGCTATGAATAATTGGATTGCAAAATAATAAAGGCGTCATGAAGAAGATAAAGTTTGATTTGAACGGCGATAATAGACCGTATATTGAAGATCTGGAAGATGCAAAAGATTCCATGTTCAGGAATCAGTATGAGCAGTGTGTTCTCCTTGTTGATGCCTATCTGAAAGGTGTAAAGGGGATGAGGGAAACCCCTGACGCCTTGCGTAACAGTGTTGACAACAATAATAATATCATTGTGTTTGATGGTGAACGGGGATCAGGTAAAACATCTTGTATGTTGTCTATGGCTAATATGCTAACATCACCGTATCATCATAAAATATGTAATGGATCAAGGTACACTGCTGAAGCAGATTTCCTTACTATCCCGATGATTGACCCTTCGTTCTTTGACGAAGAGCATAATGTCCTATCTCTGTTTATTGCCAGGTTATACAGCGTGTTTCTGGAAAATGAAGATGCTGATTGTGCTGACGATGGGAAAGGGAATTTGTATAGGAATGACTTGATGAAGATGTTCGTTAAAGTACAGCAGAACTTGCAAAGCATGTTCGGAGATAAGAAAGCCAAGGATGGTATGGAGTATCTGGTTGATATGGCTGCATCCGTGGAAATTAAAGAGAATATAAAAAAACTGGTAGATTTGTACCTGAATTATTGTGGTATTTATGGAGGCGTCTTGCTGTTGCTGATAGATGATATAGATATTGATAGTGCTCATGCTTACGAAATGTGTGAACAGTTGCGTAAATACTTTATGCAACCGAACATTATTACCTTTATGTCTATGAAGATAGACCAATTGTCGGGTATTATTCAGCGAAAATATACAGAGGAGTATATTCTGACTAACGACCGAAATCCATACAGAAGATACCCAAGGGTGACTTTGGATGAACGGGAAGAAATAGCGGAGCGAGCCGAACGATACTTGGCGAAGCTGTTACCTGCGCACCAACGTATCTATATGCCTTCACCTTCAGAGTATATGGATGCGGAGCCTGCCTTTTATGACAAGGAAAAGTGGGGGTATCACTTGTCAGAAGGAATCAGAATTAAACAGGTTATTCCTGAATTGATTTTCCAAAAGACAAGATTTCTTTTCTATAATAGCGCCAAAAGGGTTAGCTATATTGTGCCGAGAAATCTCCGTGATATGCGGCAACTGTTTAAACTGCTGTTGCAGATGAAGGACTATGCTGAATCAGGGGAAGCAACCCCGCATTACTATAATAAGGAGATGTTTCGCCAGTATTTCTATAATGACTGGTGTGACATCAACCTCACAGAAGAGTACAAAGACTATGCTGACAGGGTGAAACGTGTGCAGAATGTGGAAGAGCTGAATTACGAAGTTCTTCAGATATTGGATGAGATTAATGAATCGAATTTGGGCAACAGAGTTGGAAACCCATATGTAGATAGTGTTATGAGCCCACAGAATACACCCTTTAATATTTCAGTTGGCGATGTTCTTGCTATTATACGTTTGACTCAACGGACGAAAGTGGGCGAGGATATCCGAAAATTCCTTTTCTTCCTAAAAGCATTCTATAGTATCCAACTATATTGTGCTTACGATACTATTTCTTCTTCGAGTGAGAAAGATAAGGAGCAGGAACGAGCCAATCTGTTGATACAAAAACCTGAACACGATGTAGTTAGGAATGAGTATGAGGCTATTGTTGGCGGTAGTGTGTATTGTACGGATTTGGATGAACCGATACCACAAGAGACACCTGGCAATAGGATATCGCATAGAATAATATCTTTAGACAAAATAGACAAACTGTTCGCTTCTTGTTTAGATAACTGGCAGCAGGCAGAGTCTGATAAGTTGGTGAGCTTAGCAGAATTCTTGATGTTGTCCATTTATTATGACGGTTCCAAGGATCCCTCTATGCAAATGTCTTTCCGTATCTCACCGGATTTATGCTATGATGAGTTGACACTCCATTCGGATCTATGTTTTGACTTAGGAGCCTTGTTCTTCAATCTGTGTAGGGTAGAACGTTGTTTCAATAGGTTCCAGATACTCCCGCACGGAAGGGCTTTTCTTGACAAGTTGAAAGCAGATAGGGCTGAAGGGCGCGACCCTCTTTTTAACGAAATGAAGCGTATCACTTTGGCGAATCGTAAAAAGGAATGGAAAAGTGAAGAGGAAAAGTGGTTGTCGTTCTGCTGTTTCCGCAACATGGAGATAATGGAAGACCTGTTAGATACTGTCAGAGCAAAAGAGTATGATGAGGGTTTGGACAGCTATGGCTTACTTCACGCTTTCTTTGATGCAGTAGCCAGTTATAGTATAAAGTCGTATGACCGATATGATGATGACAGAACGGGCGAAGAGGATAAACCCTACACCATACATTTCGAGTTTTTCAAGTATTTCGCTAAATTGTTTGCTCCAGAGAATACTTCATTGAAAGAAGAATTTGGGGCAGTAATTGAAGAAACATTTATAGAGAATCCGTTTGAAAACGAGATAGATGACAGCATTGGAAATTCATAAGAAGAAAGGATTGCAATTGTGTCTGAGGACGCTTTTGATCCGAGCAGACTGCACTCCATTTATCAAGCAATTTGTGGATGGCAGGTGTGGTGTGGAATCACCAATGGTTAAATCAATGGACCTGGTCCAAATGATGCGTGAAGAATGCATGGAGGACGAGCGGTATTCCATAGACCAGTTAAAAGGAATAGTAGAGATGTTGGCCACGCTTTGGATGAAAGAAGATGGTCAGTCTGTACTTTTGCAATACTCAAAAGTTCCTTCTATTTACAATGCATTGCTCTATTTCGTGGATCAAGATACACTAAGACTGAAAGACAATACTCATATTGTATGTCATTGGGAAGACATTCTGCGCTGGCATACGCTAAGTTCAGCCATTGGTGAAGATCTACTGGTATGCGCATTTCTGGCATCATACGACCAAAAGAATGCATTGGATACTATATCAAGAAACGATTTTACTTGGCCTTCATATATCAGAACCGATGATCCTACGTTGGAGACAATGCTAGAGATGCCTTTGGCAGACATACACGCGCATCTGAAGGGTTCATCGCTCAATTTCGACGTCAACTGGATATGTTTGATGAACCATATTGACGGGCGAAAGGAGCAATTTGAAGACCTGACCGATTTTATTCAGGGCACTCAACACAACAAAAAAGATGCTGAAGGACTTTATCAAAAAGCGGTAGCCGCTGCTGCTATTCGACTCTTTCTTGCTCAACAAGAGAAAACTGGTGGTGTTTTCTCGATGAAGGATTTGAAGGCTGTGCTGAGGTGTTTTACCGACGGTTCTATCCTGAACAAAGCCAATACATTGCAACAATCGATAGGGACGGCATTGGAAATCTGCGGGAAAAAATATTCAAATGAAATAACTGGTGAAACAGCACGCTTTGATTATGCAATAAGAGAGGGAATAACTGTTCCACGCGGTAAGCAAGAGATGTGTGCTTATAGTCTGTTGTCGGGTGAACGATACATTTTATACAATGCACTGGCAAATATTTATAAAGGAGGAAATAATGACGGGCAAATAGCCACATTGTTATATGTCTATTTGCTTATCAAAAATGAGATTCGTCATGAACTAAGTCAACTAAACGATACTGTAGGTTTTGCCAATTTCAGTATCTATGAGAGACGTAAGCTTATTTTTACAGAAAGTTACCCTGTGTACGAAAAAGCTGCTATCCATCTTGCAGTAGCAAGTTTTTTTAACGAGAATCCTGATGGTAGTAGATATCATGAGACTCGCATCACTCCAAAATTGAGTGATGAAGATATGGACAACGTGGTTGATAAGAATATTGCAGAGATAGACTTCTGCGATAATGCGATAGAGAACAGTATGTTCAGGAGCAGAAATGAAACGGAGAGTTTGCACTGGACCTACTGCTATATCTACCATTTTATTAAAGAGAATGACAAAATAAAGGAAGAGCTTTTGGAAGTGGAGCCTCGTCACCACTTGTTGAGAGAAAAAGTAAAAAAACAAGCTTTGGGAATATATGACTTGAGAAATTCTTTGAAAATCAATAAGCGTGGTGAGTATTATGCTGATAGAATAGTGGGTATTGATGCCGCCAATAGTGAAATCGCAGCCCGTCCTGAGGTCTTTGCGCAGGCGTTTCGATTTCTTAGAAGACACCAAATAACTCATAAGCAAAATTATAGACCAGCAGACCTTGGTATAACATACCATGTTGGAGAAGACTTTATGGATATTGTCGATGGTCTGAGAGCTGTAGACGAATCCATCCGGTTTCTTCAATTGGAAAAGGGAGACAGGATAGGACATGGTCTAGTACTTGGGGTTGACGTTGAGAAATATTACCAATTACGGAATTATACGGTTGCGTTGTCGCTCCAGATGCAGATGGATAATGCTGCATGGCTTTGGAAACGACTGACTCAGATGGGTTTATATGATAAATGTAGAGCAGAACTAGAACATCGTTTTGGTATCTGTTTCAGGAGAGTATATCCGGAGTATGGCGGTACGCCTAACATTGATTTATTCTATAGCAGTATGCTGTTGCGTGGTGACAACCCTTCATGCTATGATTCTTACGGCAAAGTAAACAACAGATATAATCATGTGACGGGATGGGGGAACAAAGCTTTGGTAAGGTCAAAGGTTTGTGACGAAGCCCGTAAACAGCGTGAAGCTTGCAGACTGTATTATCTTTACCATTATAGCAAAGACTGGAGATTGAATAGTAAAGTCTATGATACGTGGGAGGTGGATGATGAAATGTGCCACGCTATCTGTCAGGTGCAGCAAAAACTTCTTCAAGAAGTAGAGAATTTGGGCATTGCCATTGAGTGTAACCCAACATCCAACTTCAAGATAGGAGAGATTGACCGTTATGACCATCACCCCATAACAAAGTTCAACACTATAGACAGACAAAGCCAATATCCAAGACATGATATTTCCGTTTCCATCAATACTGATGACAAGGGCGTGTTTTCCACGTCGATAGAACGCGAGTATGCTCTGGTTGCCCATGCTCTTATACGTAAGTACAGGTATAAAAGTGGTGAGATAAAAGACAGTGATGTATATGACTGGCTTGATAAAATCAGACTCTATTCCATTGAACAGCGATTTGATAAGACTGTACATCTGCAAGATCCAACAGAGAAACATACTTTAAGGGATTTGAAGCATCAAATTCGGCAAGAGGTTGAAGACGATATTCGTGGCCAACGATTTGTTGACCGTTTAAAGCTGAGCGTCGGATTATTGTTTGGAAAGAAAGATGACAGCACTCTGTGATTATGACAGAAACAGAGCAGTTGCGACATAACTAAGTGAAAATAATATCAAATGACGGATACTATATCAATACATCAATCATTTTTGATGCCAGCAACCAAAGGGGTAAAAGCGGCTCCTGTGGATGTTGACGGCTATGCCGTTGTCAATAATGATTCATCGAATAATGTGTTGGATGGTATCAAAGATGTTTTGGAGGAACACAATCAGTCATTAGATTCGTTGACAACAAAGGTGAATGGGATATCGGAATTGGGTGTTGGTTATAGCGATGCTTTGTCTCATATCGCCATTCCATTGATTATTGCCCTTTTCGCTTTTGCTTTTACCTACCTTTTCTCTGTCATTACCCGCATCAACGAGAAGTACAACTCTGAGAGCATCAGCAGAATGTTCAAAACGAGTTTATCATATCGTTGCTATATGTGGGGATCGGGTATAAGTGTAGGGTATGTTATCTTGATGGGGGCTCTGTCACTAATGTTGACTGATACTGTTCGTCAAGGGTTTATGCCCATTATGAGTTGGTCTTGCCTTGTAGTGGCTGGTCTGTATTCGAGTATCATACTATGGTTTGTGCACACCTGTCTGGAGTATGACGACCACCAGAAGATGCTGGGTATTATTGAGAGTCGCTATCAATGGGAAAAGAAGAAGAGCTCTGCTCTGAATCATCGTACAGAAAGATTGATAGACTTGTGCAGATACGCTGATAGCAAACACAGTGCGGATTTGGTGGCAACAGTCCTGAATAGAGTAATCGAACTAGACAAAGCAGAAAGGAATGATAAAAAAAGTTCTATAGGATTCTATACTATGCGCTTTTATGAAAGCATGGTGGAGAGTTATATACTTAATCCCCATGATGGCGAAACAGAAAGGAACCTCCTATGGAACTGGTCTAGAACTTTCAGGCATGATAAGCTTCCGATTACTGCCATTTTTTATCGAATGCTTGGCAAAATGGTTGAAGCCGTAAAGCGAGGGAGATTCAGTCTTTTTGAGGCATTTATGGAGAATTGCAAGTTCCGATATGACTATATCAATCATGTGCCTGAGGTGAGGTTTTCTGTAGGCGAGAACGTAGAGGAGCAGAAGAAAGTAGATGAAGAGGGGCTGGAAATGTGGCGTGAACTTCGTAATGTACATTATATTGCTGCGGCATATCTTTTTTCAATCGGTCACTATGAAGTGGCAGGGGTCTTAAAGAAAGGTGCTGGCAGTAACAATAACTCCTTCTTCCCTACAACTGCTGCGCAAATATTGATGCAATATGCAAACTGTAAGGAAAATCAGGATAGTAATTCCGGGTCATTCTTTCGTGCATATATGTCGATAGACAAAGTGATAGGGCACAAATACGATAGGGAATTACTGGAGAAATTTACAGCTATGTTGCTCCTTTTGTCAGTGGAACCCGATGAAGAGGAAGAATACGTTGTATGTGACAGTAAACGAAAACTTATAGATAAAGCCAAAGAAGAGTTGATAAAATATGGCGGGCTGTGGGTGAAACATCCAGAGATTGTAAACCGCTATCCTTCGATACAGGGCAAGAAAATAAAAGAATTGATAGAGTTGGCAATGAAAAAGTTTACGAATGGAGAATTACAGTCAGAAAAACCACAAAAAGGAAGAAGGGCAAAGGAACCCGTTCAAACTATATTTGATTTGCAACTCACTACAGAAGACGAGAAGCCTGTAAGGGAATTGTTCGACACTATATTATACAGTAACAGAGGTAGTATAACAGATGGCCTCAATGGCGATTTTTCGGAAACGAAGAATGAAGAGATCGAAATAGGAGCCTATACATTCCTTACAAGCAAACAAATTGTGTTGAACCAAGACATTTGGCATCATCCTCAAGTGTTCAATGACATGTTGCAGGTTTTTAAGACAAGGTTCATATATGTTGTTTATGAGGCATTGTCGCAGATGAAGGTGAAGGAAGTGTATGCTAAATGGGATGAATTTGAGAAGTTGTTCGCAAAAGAGGTTGGAGAGCAGGGAGAGCAATACGTCATGATAGACACGGAGAGCTCTATAGACGGTTATATCAAAATGGATCCATTGCCAGATGGTAAAAAGTGGTCGATGCATAGATATTACAAAGGTGCTTACTATTACAATTCGGGGTTTGGCTCTATGTTCAAACTTAGGGACGTGCCTTTAGCTGAGAAATATGGGAACACGGTTGTTGTGGTGCGTTTTACAGATTTACCTGTCTTGGTGAATACCAGCAAGGATGGGAAACCTATAGTTCAGATTACTGATGAACCCAATAGAGAAAAGGGTTGGGCATCAATGAGAGTAATTGTTGATCCTTGTCTTGTTGCTAAATACAGCAAAGATGCAGAAGTGGTAAAGTTCAACTTTAAGAAATAGAAGATGTACGCACCTTATCAGATACCTAAGCCAAAGAACTGGCAAGACTTGGGTAAGCTGTCAATTTTGACGTCTTGTGTATGAAATGGGAAAATGATACCTTTCTTGAAACCTACGGAACAAGTGGCATAGCCGAGCGGGGCTCGTTTTAAGAATGAGACAAATGGTATACAGTAGTAAAGATTCTAACATTGTTGACTTTTGTCACGACTCGACCAATTATGAGCGCTCGGCTTTGCCGCTTTCATCAAGCGCAGCGACTGAAAGAATATGTTACCGATGACCATCGGTATTAAAAAGTAATAAAGTTTAATACGATTTAGACGCTTCAGGTAGCGATAGCTGCCCTAAAAGGCTGTTTTTAAGCTTGGACGTCAAAATTGACAGTTTACTTAACATTTGGTTTAAACAATTTTACTACATAATAATGAACGAATCGCATTGTTATATTGTAAGTTATGATCTCTGCATACCAGGCAGAAATTACGAATCACTTTATCAAGCGCTAAAAAACTTTGAAAGGTGGGGAAAGTTGACTGAATCGACATGGGCTATAGTTAGCAATTTAAACCATGTGCAGCTAAGGGATTATCTTATGCAATATATGGATAGCAATGATAGACTGATAGTTGTGCTCAGTGGACAGTCGGCTGCATGGAATAGGGTGATAGCAGACAATCTGTGGGTGAAAGAAAATATCGTGAAGTAATGAAAAAGCATTTTCCCGGTTTTTATACCTATACTAAGCATGAACAAAAAGAACTGATAGGCAAATCTACTATTGTTTTAGGCGCTTCAGTTTTGCTTGACCTGCTAAAAATAAGCTACGGCAATGTCTTTCTTGATATTGTTAGCAAGAAAATAGAGAAAGATCGTCTTTGGTTACCTTATGATACTGCCTGGCTCTATCATGAGCGAATAGCTACTATCGTAGATGAGCAAGTAAAAAACGTAGATAGTGCCGCAACAGCCCTCAATAGGTTGAAGGATAACTTCTCGGATAATGGGCAACATCCTTATATCTCTGATACGTTAAAAGTGGACTTCGATAAAATGATGAATAAGATAAAAGATGCTCTTGATAAGGATAGGAATTTCTTACTTGGTCACCTGAATAATTCATCATTACGGAGTCGTATAGATGAATTATTTCAAGGCAGAATAGGAGAACCCTACGAACAAAATCAGTTGGAGCAATTATACCAAGAAAGTGAGGAGCGACATAAGCAGCGCAGACACCCCAGTATAGACTTTTCTGGCAGTAAAAATATTCGTATCAGGCACCATCGTTTGATAGTGTGGAAGCAGATAGAACGATATGCCAAGGAAGAGAAGAAACCAATTGTACTTGTTCTGAACCGAATTACACCAAATTGGTTCTTTATCTATAATGACGCAATGGTAAGACCACATCAGAACCTTATCAATGAGTTTATTGAGAATACAGGTCAGAACATATATATCATCACAGCGCATGAATTGATTGACAGGTTGACATCCCCCAAAACGTCTGATGTCAATAATCTTTTGACTCAGCTGAAGAATAAACCAGATTTTACATATAACCAACAGACCGATTTGAAAGATAATATTGCAACCACTCAATGAATAAGAATCCATTTTCTATATATGACTTTATGGGATATCTTTTTCCTGGGATGATGTGCTATATCATTATAGCATATTGTTTCAGAATGGGATTGAATATTAGCGAAATTACTAATTTTGAAAACCTTCGCAATATAGTCAAGGAGTCTCAGATGGAGTTTAACCTAGAAAAGTCTGTTATTATTATTGTTATTGCCTATATCTTAGGACATATTATGTCATACCTATCTTCAGTAACCATTGAACTATTTACTCTGAAAGTGTTTGGCTATCCATCGGAGTATCTTCTGGAAAGAGGACAAGGTAGGAACTGGTGGCAGATGTTGAAGGCTTTTTTTGCTTCGGAAGCTAACTCTTCCAACAAGAAATGGGCTTTTGTTAAAACTGTATTTCGTATTATCATGAAAGTGTTTATGGCCTTTTTGCTGTTCCCGATAACATTCTCCACATTTACATTCGCCTATTTCTTTGATATCAACGGATGGATTGTAAGACCGTTGGACAAATATCTGAAGAATACACTCAAAGTTAAAGAGTTCAGGCTGGCAAACAGGCTTGGTATTAATCATCCTGATGTAAATCAAGAGTGCGATTATCACAGGATTGTGATGCACTATGTATATTTGAACATTCCCAATTCACAGCGCAAGACAGATAACTACATTGCTCTTTATGGTTTTCTTAGGAGTATTTCATTTGTGTTTTGCACAACCTTTTTCGTTTTTGGCGCATATGCACTGACAACGGTTGATATATCAGAACCTTTTGATAAGGATTTACTGTTTATATTGTCTTTGTTCTTCACGTTGTCTTACATTTGCTTTTTGGGGTTCGTGAAGTTTTACAGACGCTTTACTTTGGAAAACTATATGGCAATGTTGACGGCGATGCCGGATGATGGGAGATAAATGTTCATTGTATATCTAAGTAATCTATTGATAACAGGATGGGAATGAAATATTGCGAGTTTTTGGAAGAAATAACTGCAGATGAGCTATATGAGGGGCTTCTTGGCTATGGTATGTTTGCCAACAAACTTCCTCCTGTTTTCACATCAGAGCCTTTCTTTAACTATTGTCAGGCTAACCATCCTGTTTTCCCTGATAAATGGCATGATTATGTGAGCTACAGTTCAATGAGGAATATTAACATCCCAAGATTATTTGGTATTCCTACCCCTATGAATTATCAACGCCTTTGTACCACATTACGAGATCATTGGGTAGATTTGAAAACTCACTTTCATGCGCAAACAGATAATCAAGATTACAGGGTAAGCCGTATTCATCTTAGAAAGCTTTTTGGCAAGAAAGAAATATTTGAAATGAACTATAGTAACTGGCGCATAGATGGAAATCCGGAAACTGAACTGTTGATTTCTAAGACTAACGGTGCCAGTAAGTTTATTGTCAAGGCTGATATTTCAACTTGCTTTCCGAGTATTTACTCTCATTCGTTACCTTGGGCTTTAGTAGGAAAAGTGACAGCAAAAGCTACATGTAACAATGATGGGCTATGGTATAATAAAATCGATGCCGCCTGTTCAACATTAAAGAATGGTGAAACTCATGGACTTCTGATAGGACCTTATGCATCAAATCTCTTGTCTGAAGTTATACTGACAAAAGTAGATAAAAGACTCTATGATAAGGGCTATCGTTATATCCGTAATATTGATGACTTTGAATGTTATGTTGATAGTAATGAAGCTGCACAAAGATTTCTTAGCGATTTGGAGGAAGCTCTTAGAGAGTATGATTTACCGTTAAATCACAAGAAGACTGCGATAATGGCCTTGCCTGTTGCTATTGCGGAAAAGTGGATTCACAAATTGAACGGATTCCTTTCCATCAACAAAGAGCAAATTACATATAAAGAAGTTAATGCTTATCTCGATTTGGCTCTTGGTTTGGCCAATAGTACAGGAAACTCTGCCGTTTTGAAATATGCAATAAAGGCTCTTTCTGGACGAAATTTGACAAAGAGTGCTAAAAATCTGGCTGCACAGCGCATTATGCATATGTCTGTAGTCTATCCTTATCTTGTACAGATGATGGAGGATAGTGTTTTCGGCCCAATGGATGTTAAGAAGGAACTGATTAAAGAATATGCCGATGCTCTTTACGCTGACTCCAAATCAACTCATAATTATGAGGCAATCAGCTATGCTATTTACTATAGTCTGAAACATGACTTTACTTTAAAAGAGCTTGATGTTAATTGGGTCATTGAACGTGGTGATTGTGTTCTGCTACTGATGACATGGCTTTATTACTTGAAAGTTAATCATGGAAATAAATCTGCTACAGACTTAAAACCTCTCAAGAGAGAGGCTATGCGTTTAAAGGACTCGGATATGGATAGATACTGGCTGTTCTGTTATGAGGTTGTGGCGAAGGATCATCTTCCCGGGGATTGGAAGGCAATGAAACGGGCCAAAGTGAGTTTCGTTAAGGCAACTTTGTGATAATTTATTAGGTAAACTGTCAATTTTGACGTATTGTGCATGAAATGGGAAAATGATACCTTTGGGCTCGTTTTAAGAATGAGACAAATGGTATACAGTAGTAAAGATTTTGAGAGCCTTTGGTTTTTGTACCAGGCTGAGGGCCTCCCGAAGAATATCTCGATAGAGGAATTCTGCACAAAGCACGGGGTTGATTTCCCAACTTTCGACAAATGGTACAGGAAGACGCATAAGAAGGTTTATCCGATAGCAGTGACTGGGATGCCCGCTGAAGAAG
>NZ_JHVE01000026.1:0-50176 GCF_000619985.1 Prevotella sp. P6B4 | reverse complement strand
CATGCGGGGACACTCGACATTGCGTGCTGGATACTTGGGCTTACTGGCAAGACAGATGTCCAACCCCTCCTCAGGATCCTCCCTGATAGAGGCCTCATACTCACGGACGTAACGTGTTACGGTCTTTCTGTTAAGACCTACTCTACGGGAAATCTCCCGTAAACTCAAACCATCAACACGATGGTAATGAAGGATTTGTTCTTTCTGATCCATCTCAATCATCTTTAAACTCTCTGTACGTTAAACAGCACTCATGCGAGCAACTATTATATAACGTAGAACTCTGATTGGATGGTATACTTTTCGATTATTATGGTGGTATACTTTTCAATTATTATCTACACTACAAATTGAATTCAGGCGTGTTCGCCTCAATTTTTGAAATTTTGTCTCTAAATTCAATAATTTTTTGCTCATATGCATTGAAATCCAAATTATTTTTGTATTTTTGCAGCAAAATTGCGTTATCCTTTTAAACAGAATTTTCAGAATTTTGTGCAAAGGTATAGTAAAACTTCTATGTTTTCAAACATTTGGAGTTAAATTTCAAATATTTCAATATTATTTAACAGATTTTTAAACTAATTTGCCAAGATATGAGACTGATAGACAGATTTGACGAGTACATGATGTTCAAGAAGCTGAACGATAACAAGGCTACGATTCAGCTTGGTTTTTCCGTTGGAACAATAGGAAAGTCTAGGGGCGAAGGACGCGACTTATCCAAGAAAGCCGTCCAGAGGATTCTAGCAGTGTACAACGACCTCGATGAGAGATGGCTTAAAACCGGTGAAGGAGAAATGATTTGTGAGCCAAGAAAGTCAAGAATCGGACTCTACGGAAAGGAAGAAGAGGATGTTAAGAGCATACCATCCAAATCCAACTCCTCAACATTGGACCGCTTGGTTGACCAGATTTTCAACAATAGTACGACTATTGACAAACTGGTTGATGAAATTGCCGTTGCACACTCACTCATTGCAAAGTCACAGGAACAAATATCAAAATCTCAGGAGCAGACAGACAGAATTCTAACCCTTCTTGAAATAGAGAAGGGAACTAAAACTCCTGAAGACATCAAGAAAGACTAATCATTCATTATCGTCTTTTATGGAAACGTCCGCAATTCATCAAAAAATGAACAGCGGACGTTTTTTTTGAAAAATATTCAGCAAAATCGTTTTTTATATTGAAAATTTTGCCTACTTTTGCATCAGATTTGAAAAAGGTTCGTCATTTCATGATGGATGATGAGTTCAAGAGTGATTCATCTCAAATCTTAAGAGATTTATTGAAACAGAATCGGTCCTTGCGTAAATAGCCGCAAAATAGCCGCAAAATAAAAATCAAAATGTGCGAAAATGCCGATAAATACAGGGGATTCCAGATATTCGAAACTCTGCTTGTGGTTCTGAATGTCGTGGGTTCGAGTCCCACCGGGCACCCCAAAGAAGTAAGCCCCTGTAAGTCGAACACTTACAGGGGCTTCACTATTTTAGCACCGCAAATTTTGATGGAACATTGATGGAACATTTTCAAATTGTTCCATCAAAATTAAGCCCAAAATGCCATAAAAAACCACTGAGTTTCACATAAATCGAACCGTTTTATGTATGTATCTTTTTAAGAGTCATAAGCATTCATTTCAATTATTGTCCATGAACGAAATCGCCACAAACAACCGAACAAATTCACAGCAAACGACCGAAAAGTTACTAAAAAATTTGGCAATAATATAGCAGTTGGCACAGATGATTTATAAAATGCAATTTAAAAGATATATTCTGATTCATCTGTCTGTGACATATCAGCTTCCGTACGCTCGGCTCTGCCGCTCCGCTCGTCGAAGAACATCACGAAATAGTCAACCAGATAGTCAACCTCTCCCTGCTTGCGGTTGTCGTTTCAAATAGTCTTCGATGTATGATGTAATCTTCCTATACAGCATGACCTTTATACACTTTTCAATGAGTTTTGATGGCAAAAAACTACACTTTTCAAATTAAACCACCAAATAAATCACGAAAAAAATGAGAAAAAGAGCCTGTTTCGCAGTCACGACGTTTTTATTGTGACGATGTTCAGCGAATATGGGGGCACGGTTAGCATCACGTGGTCATCAGCTGTCGAGAGTTGTTGCTCTACGGGATTAATGGTTGTGGGCTGCTGGAGCGTATTCTCCTCCATACCGTCGTTGGCAGCCAACCTCACTACTCGGGCTTCGCTTGGCGCAAAGTTCTTCAGACTAATACGAGCTGTGGTGGCAGCATCATCGTTGTTCACCACTTTTACAATAATCTCGCCAGTGGCGTCGTTGATGGTGGCCGATGAGTAGATACCCTTGGTGTGGTCGCGCTTGAGCACAGTATCAAACAGCTGCTCATTGTCGAGCCATACCTTCACACTGTCGCCTGCCACCTGCAGGGTAACATCATACCAGCGTCCTGCCTCAATGCGCCCACGCTTACTGTCGGTCAGCAGTTTGCCGCCATTGCTAATCTGCTCGATGGCATGCTGCGAGTTGGTCCATCCGCCAAGGTTCACCCAACAGTAGTTCTTGTCATCCACATAGTTAAAGATGACGATAAAGCCCTCGGCCCCTTCGTCTTTGCGACAGCGGAACTTACAGGCGCAGCTGGTGATGCCTTGACATCCAACTGCAGGGCATGGTGCTGGGCACTATTGAGCAGAGGCGTTTTCTTCGAGTCTTGAATGAGACGGGCGGCCAACACAGAAGGCTCTGCAGCCACGGTAGCCCACCCCTGCATGTCGGCAGGAGCACCAAAGCGCGGTCCATCCTCAAACGAGCGGTTTCTGATCAGTTCGGCATAGATGCCTCCATCAGCGGCATGGTTGATATCCTCATAAAAGATGCCATAAAGCATGGGGCTCACCTTAGGGCCTCGCTGCTGTGCATCGATATCAATGGTTATCTGAGCCTGTGCAGTGGCAGCCATAGCAGCCCAGCAGGCCATAAAGAGCGATTTTTTACAGTTCATAATAGTTCCAAAATAGTAACGTTTTAAAAAGATAGTAATAATCATATCGGGCGCAAATATACAAAAGTTTTTGAAGATATTTCCTTCCCAAGCAACTTTTTCTGAATTTCACTCGCATTTTTACGCTATAATTCATTACCTTTGCATCCTCAAAGAATTAATGACACAATAATGATGAAGAAATCAAGATTTTACCTCTTAGGCATTTTCGCCACAGCGTCTATCAGCGTTTGCGCTCAGACCACCAAGCGCGTGTTTGTCTATAGCCCAGGTGAGCACGCCGGCTTGCATGTAGCACAATTCACCCCCAACGGTTGGCAGGAGATGGGTCAGCTATGCTCGTCCGACTATGGCACATGGGGAGCCGAGAAGCGCATGTACCACCCCTCAGTGGCCCGCGCTGCCGATGGCACCTGGCGCCTGGTGTTTCAGGTCAACGACAGTTCACCACTCTTTGCCGCAGCCTATAGCCGCAACTTGGTAACCTGGCGCCCACAAGACTATCCTGTGATGTCAACGCCACAGTGCCTCAAGCCGGTAGTCTTTGCCAATGACAATGGCACCTTCGACATCTATTATCAGACGAAGACCGGCGACAAGCGCTGGGTATCTGCATCGGGCAACTTCCGTCAATTCAGCAAAGACCAGAAGAGCCTGATCGATCAGGCTGCCTGGACGCGCGACACCGCCACCATAGCAGGCAAGTTGCACGAGGGCAACACCTTCGACATCACAGCGCAGGAACTCAGCACCATCACTAGTCACTTCCAACAGTTGCAGGCCGACGCACGTCTCAGCAGTGAGCGCATGCACGACGATGCCAAGAATTCTCTGCTGCCCCATCAGCCTGTGACAGCCACACTTCACGTGAGCAACAGCGAGAAGACCATCAGCGACAAACTGATAGGCATCTTCTTCGAAGACATCAGCTATGCTGCCGATGGCGGTCTGTATGCCGAACTGATTCAGAACCGCGACTTCGAATACAACGCAAAAGATCGTCGCGAGTGGAACGCCACCACCGCCTGGCACTCAGCCAGTCCTATCGATATTTCCACCCAGCACCCACTCAGCAGCAACAATCCCCACTATGCTGTGATTGCTGCCGACACACTGTGGAACGAGGGTTGGGATGGCATCGCCGTAGAGGCCGGCCATAAGTACAACTTCTCGATGTATGTTCTGGCCGACGGTCAGAAGCAGAACTTCACGATTCAGCTAATAGGCACCGATGGCACCATACTTGCCAGCAGCAAACTCAAAACCCAGGGCACCGATTGGCAACAGTACACCTGCGTGCTCAGCACCAAGAAGAGCTGCACCAAGGCCCGTCTGGCCATCATTCCGCAGAAGTCCGTCCGTGTGGGACTCGATATGATTTCGCTCTTTCCACAAGAAACATTTATGAACCGTCCTAACGGTCTGCGTCGCGACTTAGCTCAGGTCATTGCCGACCTGAAGCCCAAGTTCGTCCGTTTCCCAGGCGGTTGCATGAGCCATGGTCAGGGCCTCGACAATATCTACCATTGGAACCACACCGTAGGTCCACTTCAGGACCGCAAACCCGACTTCAATATCTGGGGCTATCATCAGACACGCGGACTGGGATTCTTCGAGTATTTCCAGTTCTGCGAAGACATCGGTGCCGAGCCACTCCCAGTGCTTGCAGCAGGCGTTCCATGCCAGAACTCAGCCGCCAACGCCCAGGGTATAGGCGGTCAGCAGTGCGGCATCCCTATGGATCAGATGCCAGCTTACATCCAGGAGCTGCTCGACCTGATTGAGTGGGCCAATGGCGATCCCGCCACCTCCAAGTGGGCCAAGCTTCGCGCTGATGCCGGTCACCCCGCCCCATTCAACCTTAAATATATAGGTATAGGCAACGAGGACATCATCGGCACCGTGTTCGAAGAGCGCTACGAGATGATCTGCAAGGCCATCCGTCAGAAATATCCCGAGATTAAGATTTGTGGCACCGTAGGACCTTTCCACGCCCCAAGTGCCGATTACGTCGAAGGATGGGACTTCACCAAGCGCCATCCCGAGCTGCAGTATATGGTTGATGAGCACTACTACGAGTCAACCGGTTGGTTCATGCACCATCGCAACTATTACGACGGCTACGATCGCACCATGCCTAAGGTTTATCTTGGCGAATATGCAGCCTCAACCAATGTCAAGCGTCCCAATATCGAGACCGCACTGGCCGAAGCCCTCTATCTCACCGATGTTGAGCGCAATGGCGACGTGGTAGAGATGACCAGCTACGCCCCGATGCTGGCCAAGGATAAGCACCACAACTGGGATCCCGACATGATCTACTTCTCTAACACCGAAGTCCGCCCCACCCCTGCCTACCATGTTCAGCGCATGTTCTCGGTATATGGTGGCGACAAGTACGTGAGCACCGACATCCAGATTGCCCCCGAACTTAAACATCGCGTAGGCGTCAGTCTGGTTCGCCACAGTGCCACCGGCCGTCGCTATCTCAAGTTGGTAAACGCCCTGCCCGTAGAGCTCACCATCAAAGCCAACGGCCTCACTATCCCAGCCGACAGCAAGACCGAGGAGTTCAGCGGTCAGCCCACCGACCAGACGCTTGAGATGAAGCAAGGAGTAGCAGGCCCCAACGCCCTCACGCTACCCCCTTACACTTTCCGTGTGATAGAGTTATAAAAACAAGTTTATATAAAAGTTAGGCAATAATATAGCAGTTGGCACAGATGATTTATAAAATGCAATTTAAAAGATATATTCTGATTCATCTGTCTGTGACATATCAGCTTCCGTACGCTCGGCTCTGCCGATCCGCTCGAAACGACCCGGCAGAGAGAGAGAGAGAAGAGACGGGGGGTACCGCCCCCTCCAGTCAAATCCTCTTGGCCAGATATCTGATGGCCACCACAGGCCATAGCGGCACTTTGCGGATGTTGGTCCGCACAGCAGGAATATCGCACAACAGGAAGATGGACGCCAGCAGCAGCGCAAACCAGATGACGTAGCCATACACCTGCTTGATAGCCACAAGCATCATACTGTGCAGATAGCTGCCCCCCATGAACTCGCCAAAGCGGAAATGGGCCAGATCGAGGTTGGTGAGTGTCAGCTGGCGGCCGTAGTTCATCAGGTCCTCGTTCAGGAAATGCGAGAAGATGGTGGTATAGAACCCATAGCCCATGGCACCGCCCAGATACATGTGCGGAATGTTGAACACGAACAGGCCCATGAAGAACATCTCCAGACTGGGTACCGATTCGTCCAAGGCCCACATGAGGGTTGGCGCAAGCACCCCATAGGCAAAGCCGCGGAGCAGGATGGCCAGCCGGTACTGCTCGATGTTAACCGTCATACCAACCGTGGTGTACATGAGCCAGGCGTAGGCGCAGATGGACAGAAAGCTGATGCCTATCAGTTTCCATACCTTCCACTGCTGCACCTTCAGCCAGTAGAGATCGAGCGCGATGCCCAGAAACATGCCTGGCAATGCCCACATGTACTGGCTCTCCTTGGTGAGTTCCTCCAGGCCTACCACCTCGGTGTAGAGAATCTCCTCAAGCGTGTGCTCAGCACCAAAAGCCAATTCTGCCAGAATGGTAACGATGAGGATGGGAACCACGTTGCGGCATTTCAACAAACGAAGTTCGACGTATGGATAGCGATTGTGAATCAGACGGTAAAAGGCGAGTCCGGCAAAGAGGAGTGTAAAAGCACCCATTATGCGGATGTGATGGTTAGCAAACCACCTGTAGTGATCGCCATAGACAAAGATGTACGACAGCAGGATCATCGTTGTGCAGATGAGCAGGGCGCCCTGCCAGTCGGTACCCTTGAGCGAGAACCGGTTAGGCATGGGACAGAACGGCCGGCACAGCACCAGCTGCGACAGCAGCACGAACGACATGGTGCCCACGGTGAAAGCGTGCATCATCTGCCAGGTGAAATGATGCCCCATCCAGGCTGCCAACCAGCCGCTGCCCTCGATGGCACTGAGCAGCAGGATGTGGAGCACGGGGAAGAACACGGCGAAATCGCGCCTGGGCGTGATCCACAGCTGAATGTTGCTCATACACTCGAACGTGCCCTGGATCTTGGCTATGCCCGCAATGAAGCAGGCCACCATGAGGACTGGCATCGACTGGCTATGCATGGTGATAACATTGCAGACGCCCATCACGATGGCCGAGGTGCACAGCAGCTGCTGATTGGTGAAGCGGAACTTCATCCTGAACAGCATGGGGAACCACACGGCCATGCCTGCAAGCTGGGCATAGAGCAGGAACATCACATCCTCGATCATGAAGTTGGTGGTGCCACGAATCTCGTCGAGCGCACCCAGATAGACGCCACCCGAGAACTGGAAGCACAGCGCCGTGAGCACGTAGATCCAGGGCTGCAACCTGCGCGGCACCCACCCTTTCATCATCGGCATAGCGAAACCCATGCCGGCTGGTGGTGGTGGCGCCTTCATCAGAAATTCTGTCAGCTTTCCCATTACTCTTCTACCTTACAAACAACATTATAACCTCCATGCAGCTTGTTCACCTCATCGCAGGCATCAATACGTACACGCACCGTGACACGCTGCTCAACCTTCACAAAATTGCCTGTGGCATTGTCGATAGGCACCAGCGAGAACGCACTGCCTGTGGCATCGCTGATACGCTCTACCACACCGGTATACTCCACATCGGGCACGGCATCGGCAGTAAAACGCACCTTGTCGCCCACCTTGATATGCGGCATTTGCGACTCCTGATAGTTGGCCTCAACCCATTTCTCATGCTTATCGACGATGCTCACCAGGGTCTGACCGGGGTTAACCAGCTGTCCCACATGGATATCCTTGCTACCCACCACGCCATCGCAGGTGGCAATGATGTAGCAATACGAGAGGTTCAGACGGGCAATCTCCACCTGGGCACGTGCCAGCTCGATGGCTGCCTCGGAGGCCGAGAGATGATGTCCCTGCTCAGCCACAACGGCCGTTTGCGTGGTGCGCGAGCGAAGGGCCTGCTCATAGCCGGCCTTGGCACTCAGATAACCCGTGTGGACACGGTCGTACTGCTGCTGTGTGACGGCATCCTGCTGCAGCAGTTTCTGAAAGCGCGCATCCTCACGCTTGGCATTCTCCATCTGCACACGAGCCGCCTCAATGCCTGCCTCGGTCACGCTGATGCTGGTCTTGGTGGTATGGATACTGCTGGCCGTGCCCTGCGAGCCGTGCTGGGCACGGTTCAGGTCAGCCTCAGCCTGCGCCAGGCGAAGGCGGAACTCGGCATCCTCAATCACAACCAGCGTGTCGCCTTTCCTCACCTCCTGGAACTCGCTGAAGCGCACCTCGCGGATAAAACCCTGCACGCGGCTGTTCTGGGGCACGATATTCTGGCACACACGGGCATTGTCCGTTACCTGGCCACCTCCGAAATACATGAACTGACTGGCGGCATAAACGGCGCCACCCGCGATACAGAGTATCACGATTATATTATAAATATAGGTTGTAAGCTTATTCTTTTCCATATTTTACAGTGTATTTGTGATATATTTAAGTTTAAAATAGTTGTAAAGCATGCTGATGCGGGCATTCACCAAAGCCATATCGGCAGAGAGCTTCATGTTCGAGGCATCGAGCATATCGGTGAGCAGCGCCAGGTCGTTGTCGTAACGGTTCCTCACCACGGTGTAGTTCTGGTCGGCCAGCTCCACCTGTTTCTCCTGTGTGCGAACCTCGACCGAGCTGGTGAGCAGCTGGGTATAGCAGGCCTGAACGCCATTCTCGATGCCCTCCTGCGCCAGCTGCACACGCTCGCGTGCCTGGCGGCTCTCGTGCCGGGCCTTCCGGATGGCATGCTTGTTTTTCCATAGGCTCGACAAGCTGTACTTCACACCAATGCCCACAAACCACACGTTCACGTTGGCATCCTTGGGAATGAGGTCGGAGGTGTAAGGCCCCGTCAGGTGGTTCTCGGCCACCACAGCCACCGATGGGCGCGATGCCGCACGGGCGTTTCTCACCTGCTGCTCCGACATCTGCGTAGCAAGCGAAGCCTGACGGAGGTCGATGTTGTTTTCAGCGGCCGTCTGCTGCCACTCGCCTTCGGAGGTGAGCGACTGGAGCGCCACGCTCTGCTCTTCTACTGCCTGCGTATCCACATCAAAATCCTCGCCCTCAGGCAGATGGATGGTCGTGCCCAGCTGATGACGGATCACCTTCTGGGCATCAACCACCTGCGTCTGCGCCAGTTTGAGACTCTGCAGCTGCAGTTCGTAGCGTGTCAGGTCGTTCTTCAGCACCGTGCCCTGCTGTCGTCGCGCCTTCATCTGCTCGATAACCTTCTCTGTCAGTTCCATGTTTTTCGCAATCACCTGCAGCTGGTTCTGCAGCTTGCAGAGGTCGAGGTAATAACCGGTCAGCAGGAAACGCACCTCCTGACGGTTCTTCTCCACGTCGAGTTCAGCCAGCCGGCGCCCCAGCTTGGCCATCTCAATGCCAGAGCGGATGGCGCCGCCAGCATAGATCACCTGACTGGCCTGAGCGGTGAAGCTGTTGCCCCAATGCGGGGTGGGCTGTTTGCCATTCTGCACCTGCTGAGGACCCAATCCCGGAACGATATACTCTGTGGTGCCACTGGTGGAAAAGCCGCGCGACATGAGGAAAGCATTGCCCGTGTAAGAGCCCTGCAGGCTGAATTCAACACTTGGCAGCATGGCTGATTGGGCCGATGCCACCCCTTCTTCTGCTGCCTTCAATGCCGCCTCGCTCACCTTGATGCGCTGACTCTGCTGGTCAGCCAGGTCGAAAAGCGACTGAAGACTCATCTTTTGCTGTGCATACGTAGGGACACAGCTACCTGCTCCAACTATCGTCGAGACAGCCAGAGCACAAAAAATCTTGTGTTTACTCATTAAAATGTAACTTTTTCTCTTACTATTCATTACTCGTACTAAAAACATTCCTTCCCTCGGAAATACGAATAATGAACCTTCATAGTTCGGACAAACCTCCCGTTTGCCACAATGCGCTACAAACCTCCCGGATTAGGGAACAAATCCAGAGAAGAATTTCGAGCACTATTAATTACGAAATCCCAAAAACGGGTGCAAAGATACAAAAAAAACATTAAAAACAATACACTTTTCATCTTAAAAAATCGAAAAAGTGATGCTCTGTAGCGTTCAAGCAACGCCACCCGAAATGATAATGGTCATTATAATAATTTTACTCATCGGGCCAGGGGGCGAAGTCCAGTTCCAGTTCTACCCATTGCGGCTGCTGGCGCGAGGCTTGCTCACCGCCCAACGGGTGGCTACCTGGATTGGATACTCCCAAGCCCAGCAAACGGATGGGATGCGAGTGGAATTCCACCTGCTGCATCAGCTGCTTGGCCAATGGCAGGATATCGTCCTTGGTGCGTAGCAGATGATCGACGGTTATGCTGCGGGTGATCTGCTTAAAATCCAGAAATTTTACCTTCAGCGTCAGCGTGCGCCCCTCGAAGTCGTTCTTCCCGATACGACGCACCAGCTCCAGCACCGTGTGATAGAGTTGGATGGTAACAGCCGCGTTCTCGTTGATATCCGTCTCAAAGGTCTGCTCACAGCTCACGCTCTTCCGCTCCCACTCGCTGACAACAGGCCTATCATCGATGCCTCGCGCAAAGTTGTAGAACACCTGCCCCATCTTACCGAACTCCTGCGTCAGTCGTGTCAGCGAGGTGTTTCTAAGGTCAGAGCCCGTGAAAACACCCATGCGATGCATCTTTTCAGCAGTCTTATGCCCCACGCCCCATATTTTCTCCACCTTCAGTTGGGCGATGAAGTCGAGCGCCCTGTCGGGGTGTATCACCGTCAGTCCGTCGGGTTTGCGCCAGTCAGAGGCTATTTTCGCCAAGAATTTACAGTAGCTCACGCCTGCCGATGCCGTGAGTCCGGTGGTGCTGCGGATGCGCTGTTTGATTTCGCGTGCGATATCCACGCCCAGCTCTATGCCCCGTTTATTCTCCGTCACATCGAGAAAGGCCTCGTCGAGGGATATCGGCTCTATCAGGTCGGTATAGTCGTGGAATATCTCGTGCAATTGCGCCGACACCTCCTTATAACGCTGAAAGTGCGGCTCTACGATGATGAGCTGCGGACACAGACGCTTGGCCAACTGAATAGACTGTGCAGAATGCACGCCGAACCGTCGGGCCTCATAGCTGGCAGTCGACACCACGCCACGCTCGGCATCGTGGCCTACCGCTATCGGTTTGCCCTTCAGTTCCGGATTATCCCGCTGCTCCACAGCCGCGAAAAACTGGTCCATATCCACATGGATGATCTTCATGCTGCAAAATTACGCTTTTCGCCCGAGCCTATAGTAACAGCCGTAACCTCTTCTGTAACAGTGAGTTCGCTTGTATGTTTCTGTCCTATTTCTATCATCATTTCTTCTATCTTCATTGACGTTGCAAAGGTACAACGAATATCATCTATCACCAAATTATTTAAGCGAACGTTCCTTAAATAATGTTAACAGCAATACTGACAAATCATCCGGATTGGCGGTTTTACAAACTATTATCGTACCTTTGCACCTGATTTAAAATACACTTAAAATAACATTACTTAAATTAACGAAAATGAAAAGATTTGTTTTATTGGCTGCACTGGCCTGCTGTATGGGTGATGTGCAAGCACAAAACGAGAAAGGTGGATTTTCCATCAAACCTGTGGCTGGCGTCAACATCTCAACACTGGGCAACACCTCTACCGGGCTCTACCACACCAAAGTGGGAATGACGGGTGGTATAGAGGCAGAATACGGTGTGACCAACTGGTTTGGCCTTTCGCTGGGCATGCTCTATTCTGAGCAGGGTGCCAAGTTGAAAGGCGGTGCCTATACCATCGTTACCGAAAACAACCAGCAAACGATTGTTGCCACCACCATCAAGGGCAAGCTGAAGGCAACTTATCTGAACCTGCCTCTGCTGGCCAATATCTACATCCCAAAGATCAAGGGTCTGGCCCTGAAAACAGGTGTTCAGTTAGGCATTCTCACCAGCAGCAAGATGAACACCGATATCGCTATTGCCTCGGCATCCAGCATCCCGACTGGGGAAATACAGTTTAATGACCAAACAAACCAGTCAACGTATCAGGAGGGATCCTTCTCGGCTTCTGATGTGTGCAAGTCGGTCGACGTGGCTATCCCTGTAGGTATCTCTTACGAGTACAAGAACATCTCGCTGGACGCGCGTTATCACTTCGGTCTGACGAAGATTGACAAGACAGAGAATCCCGATACAGCCCACAACCGCTATCTGAGCCTCACCTTGGGCTATCGCTTCCATCTGTAACAGACACGCAACGGAGCCCCCAACCTCACACTAACATAGCGACAGGCGATGATTGACATTTGGGTCACAATAGTAACATTTAGGGAATATTGATCAGTTTGTGAGTTTGCAGCGAGAGATGCCAGTGGGGGTGATGCAGAATATAGTCGACACACTGCAGAATAAAGGGAGAAAGCATTGTCTCGCGACAGGTTTTCTCCCCGTTTTGAACTTATATAATAATAATACACGTATGCCAGCCATGAAGGCCAGGCGCCCCCCAAAGAGCGCCTATGCCTTGTGGTTATAATACCTGATAAGCATACCCACGCCAACAAAGGCGAAAAGGAATTCGATTGCGACTACAATAATGTACTGCATAATAAAATAAGTTTATGCTTCATGCCCTTACATCGAGAGCACTCGGCTGGGTTACCAATAGAAGGCTGGTCTTCAGACTTTCCTCCACTCCCAGACGCCTTCTCATCCAATTGGACAATGGCTTTATTGTCTGGAAGCCATAATGGAGTTCACTGCTGCGGGACAGTCGGAGATTCTCACTCACATTCCCAATTAATCGCGGTTAAGCAAACCTTCCTGGGTGAAGCCTCAATCTTCACATAGATTCTTCAGAATCACGGTGCAAAGATACAACTTTTTTTTAAAACCAATCGCATCCTTGCATTTTTTTTTTCATTTTTTCTCCTACAGTTACTTATAGCACCCTATTCTAACATAGTTACCTGCCCTTTAATCTCAATAGTAGAACTTAACAGGGGAATTTTTGATTATTGAAGATTCTTCTCGTACACTACAATGCACGTGGCAAAAGAGAAAAAGAGAAAAATTCGTCGTATTTTATGTATTTTTTTTATATAATTTGCGAAATACAATTTATTTTTCGTATCTTTGCCCCAGCATTCATCAAAGAGTGCAACGACATATTGGAACAACGAAGCGTTATGCTCGACTTGCTGATAGAAATGTGAGAAACTTCTGTAGTACGCAAGGAAAGTGTGGCGGTTCGCGCGTATAGCGTGGGCTGGTTACATTTCTCGTACTAAGGTAATTCTCACAACCTCTATCAGAAGAAGTGCATATCAGCACCACGCTTCTAATGTAAAAAAGGCTTTAAGGTGCTGAAGGCCGGATGGAAAAAAGCCTAATTATGGGAAAGACATTTGATTCTTTCAAGAGAGAAATTGGCAAAAATACAGGCAAAGCCGTTTCCAATTTCATTTTTGGCGACAGTCACTCAACACCCTATCGTCGTGTGGACGTAAATCGTATGGCACGTGCGCAGGAAGCTGCGTTGAAACACCAAGAAGAGAGCGATTTGAATTTATTAGACGGAGCAGTACTTAACAATGTAGACATTGTCCTGCAAACGCCAATTCCACAGGAAGAACAGGCATTACTGCAACTGATGTCAATATGGGGAGCGCAACTTGCCAATAGCAAATGGGACTTCGACGACGAGAAAGGAAAAATCCGTGCACAATACCCTGATGCCATACTTGAGAAGTTCAAACAATGTATGATTGTAATGAGAAGTATTTCTCCAACAAACCCAATGACAGATCATTACGAGAAGATATTGCAGAAAGCCAGAAGACGGCGCTCCATAGCAAAAAACAAAAACTATATAGTATTTGGAATTTGTATTCTTGCTTTGGCTATTTTTACTATACTAGGACTTTGTGGAGTATTTGACAAATAATAATTTAAAACTATTAATATGAACAACTTTCAGAATCTTTTGTACAGCAATCCTGACCAGTACGTTGGTTACGGAAATCCTAATGCCGACATTTGTTTTGTCGGAAAAGAGGCTACTGGTATGTTACCACTACAATGCGGACTTGGCAGCACAAACTATTGGATGACTTCCCTGCCGATGTTTTTCGACCGCATCAAAACTGACAATCCGAGTGACCCAATATGGAAAGAGGGACACACATGGAACAAGTATCAAAAACTTTTTGATGCCATCTTCCCGGAAAATGCAGCAAATCCAGGCACAATGAACTTTGAACAGCATGTTTTTGTTACAGAAATGAGTGCTATGCCTGCTACAACCACTATCGAAGGTAAAAATACTATAGGATTTGAGGAGCAACTTGCTCTGCGGAAACAAAGATTTTTTGCCCATCCCTACTTCAAAGATTTCAAAGTAATTGTCCTTGCCTGTTCCGATTACATCGTGAATTACGGTGACCGACGCGAGATAGACTCTTTGTTCGACGTAACATTCGACATTAACGGCGGTGCACATGAAATAGGACCCCAAAATGCTTTCTGGGTACATCATAGTGCAGACGGCAAAAGAATGGTCATTCACACACGCCAACTCAGCGGTGCCGTTTCAGACAGATTACTTGAAGAAATGGGAACTGTAATAAGACAGCATCTTAATGGTTATAAAGGCATATTTGTAAATACACCTACCACAAACAAGCTAAGCATAGGAATGAGCATGGATGAATGCAGGAACATCTGGGGCAATCCTCAAGACATAAACAAGACCACCACTTCACTCGGAGAGACCGAAATGTGGTTTTATGGGAATCAAAAATCTCTAGTCTTTGAAAACGGAATATTGAATTTAATAAACGAATAAGGCTTACAGATTGCTACCGGTAAGCGTTTGACATTGTACCGTTCAAAAAAGTCAGGACTTTATAACTTCTCGGGAGGCCACCGCTGAATTATCAATGAAGACCTCCCGAATTAGTTTTTTACCTACATCTTTATTATATACTACAGACGTTCGATTTCCTCGTTAGTAAGACCAGTAATCTCAACAATATCCTCTACGGCATAACCCTTTGCCTTCATACGGCGGGCTGATTCGATCGCCTGTTTGTAAACTGCATTGTCAATTTCGGTGTAGGGATTTTCACCCTGTGCCCATTGTTCCCAGTCAATATCAGACAGGTAACGCTGTACCTGCTCGCGAAGGGGCAGAATATCATTAGTCGCCGTCTGCCAAAGGTCGGCATCAGATACCTGTGCATAGCCATGCACCAACACGTTACGCATGCTGACAATGAGTCGCCATGGCAGTTCTGTATGAGTCTCGCGGAAATGGCGGGTAAGCATATTGGCAGCCTCGCCGATAACTTCGATATTCTTCATCACAGAATAATAGATACGGATATCGTCTACAAACTGCTCGTAGGTGATACCATTTACAATCTGCTCCACGTTTTTGGCATACTTCAGAATATCCTCCAGGCGCCCGTGGTCTCTGCTATGCTCTCTCATAGATCAGTTTCTTGTCACGATTTACGCTTTCCACAGCCCATGGACGAAGCGTGCCTTCTTCCACGAGATCTACCTCGCATTTCAACAAATCTTCGAGATCCACTTTCATGCCAGCGATTTTCATCAGACCAATAGGACTACTCCTGTCATACTGGACGAGGATATCGACATCGCTCCATGGTCTCTGCTCGTTGCGCGAATATGAGCCAAAAATCCAAGCCTTCACGACGGGTTGGGTCTTGAAGTACTCGGCAATTTGCTGGTTCATCATCTGGGTACTCATAAGCGTTTAAATTAGAATTCCGCTGCAAAGATACATTATTTTATGACAATATCCAAATTTCTTAGAAAAAGATTGTGTTAATTGGCATTTTAGCACAACTAATTATAGTTCGGGCAGTTCGTCGAATCTCAGCAGATCATCTACCTTCACTTCCAGGAGGCGGGATATCTGCATGAGGGTTTCGAGTGAGGGCTGGGCATCGTTGGTGCACCACTTGCTGACTGTTGATGCTGCTACGTTTAATTGTTCGGCTAGCCACTTGTTGGTCTTGCGCTTGTCGACCAGAACTACTTTAATGCGGTTAATATTACGTCCCATATCGTACTTAATTTTTAGGTTTTGTGTGCAAATATAGGAAATTTATCGAATTAATGGACGAAAACAACTAAAAATATTCTAAAAATTAGCATTATCTTCACTTTTGTGGTGAATAATAACTATTTTTGCAAGAAATTTAAAACCAAGCTCAACAAAAAAATCATTAAATTAACTAACTATGGCAGTATACGCTATTTACACTTACGAAATCAGAGAAGGCAGCAAAAGTCTTTTCTATAAAGACACAGGCAGAAAAGCCATTGATATGTCAAACGAGATCATCGACAATTTGCTTAAAGATGGCTTGACTGTTATTGGCAAGAAAAGGAATGAAGACCAACTATTAACGAATCGTCACTTCAAAGGAAGAGAATGCGTATTCGCATGGGAGTTGTGCAACGTAAAGGATAAGACTCTGCTCGAGGGGCATGAAAAGATTCCCCATGAAGAGCATCCTGGTAGCTACGTGATTGTTGACAACAGACCAGAGGTATGTCAGATGGCGATTGAAAAGAATAGTGCTTTTGGCCCTGATACCGACAAAGTGGTTAAGTATCTTAGCAAATCATTCAATGCTCATCTGTTTGAATATGGTCTGAAGATGGTTTTCAAGAGGAAATGGCAGGCAAGTAATTTCAAGGATATCATACGTAAGAGAATTATCAAACAGAAGGATGCTGTAAAAAGAGTTGTATGGGAATTCCCCAATCCTGACAGGGTTAAGGGTATTGATGCCACCCAGCAGATGATAGACCGATTAAATGGTCTTATGATATTTGTTCAGGCTTCAAATGCCTTAAAAGGAAAACTAACACTAACCGGGTCAAAGAGAAATCCTATAGATGTGGACGACGATAGGATAGAAGACTGGGCTCAGATTATTGCTTTAAGTGCGCAAAACAACTATAAGTTATCGTACTACTTTTATAATTCGCCTGTGGTAAATTTCAAGGATGTGGCCGACGCATTTGCCTCTATCGATAACAAAATGATAAGCGCTTTTGAGTCAGGACAACTCACAAACAAAGGCGAAGGTTCGACTTTCGAACTCATTGAGCGACTTGACGAAATCAGAAACCAAATAGCAGATTATGATCATGAGAAGATTGTTAACTACGGAGAGTAAGCGGAGTATAAAGGAAGCCTTCAAAGGTAACCCAATTTACCGAACTATCTATGCGGCATACAAAGAGCAAGAAACACAGATGGCGACGCTCAGGTTCTCGCCTGAAGAGATTTTTGTCAACTGCTTCATAGGCTATGACCAGATTCTAAAGAACCGTGACAACTTAGGAGAAACTTTATTTCATATGTGGCACGAAACCTTCTGCGAGCTGAGAGATGAAGCTATAGATACTTCGCGAGAGTTTGAGGAGGAAGAACTTAAAACGGCAACATCGTGCATCCTCTATTCTATCGTTACATGCATGCTGGCAAGCTCTGATTGGGAGATGATTAGATATACAGACCTTCTTTTGGGTCAAATTTGCATGAATTCTGACCTCACTACTATCCATGGGCCTTTCGTCAGCAATATCGAGAATAAATTTACTAGTTATATACTAAATTATATCAATACTGGCAAATACATCAGCGAGAGTTTTATAAGTCCTAAAAGTTATATTGACCCTATAAATCCTATAGGCACACCCCAAGAAAGGACAAAAGCAAAAGTTGGCGTAAAGAAACGGCTTGAGTTTATGAAAGGGTATCTGCCAGATAGCGAAATGCTGATCATGACTTCCTCGGATTTCAATACAATGATAGAGGCTGTAGAATACCTCATAGAAAACGATGTTGTGAAAAAACAGGAGGCAAAACTTCACACGAATCTGTCGGTTGCCCATTTGCGTTACACATTTTATCTGGTATTCAGAAATGAAGGAAAATGTGTTAGCCGCCAGTTATGGTTAGAATTCCTTGGTGAGACTTTCGCACAGATGCAAGATAATAAAGCCTCTATTTCCAATCACTTCTCTGATAAGCCAGAAAACTATACCATCTATATTAAACCGAAAAAGAAAAAGTGAGTGGGATAATGGGATTTTAGGAATCCCACAAATATTTTTTTCAGTGGAGATTAGAAAATTGTAGTATTTTCAATCTCCACTTTTTTATTTGTATATCAGATAGTTATACTTTTCTACCGAATGGGATTTTAATAATTCGCTAATGGGATTTCGTACTGTAGAAATCCCATATTGACTCCCTTTTATTCCCATATTTCCTTTGCAGCCGAGATTTGAATATTTCAGTTCTTGGCCGTCTGTGGTTGTGGCAAAGCAGGTGGTCGTACCGCCAAAATCTTTTTATACATTATGCCAAAAGATTTCATTTTTAAGAAGGAGGCAGGTTCACAGAGATTACACGCAACTCGCCTTCTCAGAAGCATCAACGGAGATGCAATAACCTTTACTTTTGTAGAGCTGCCACCTAAGGCAGCGGTTAAGCACAACCCGAGGGTTTACGACGGTAAACACATTACAATTACCGTACGCAATGATGGAACTTACCGACCAAACTTCAAACCGATGCGTGAGGAAGATGTGCTAAACCTGGCACGATATACTCACGAGGTGTACGTTGAACTTTGCGAGGGATTGGCTGGCCTGATAGAGGAAGGCTGAACCTAACAGCAAATGGCTATGAAAAGTGTGACGGTTACAGTTGTGACAATTGGAAAATGAGGTTACAATATGCTTATAAATATATATAACTAATTGATATATAAGTAGTTATATAATAATACCACTAAAAATCGGGACCCCAAAAACCAAACTGTCACAATTGTAACTGTAACGCTTACACCACATTTTATTCATCTAAAAAGCTGATATTCAATGAAATACGAAATTAGTAAAGCGACTGCGCCCGCTATGCCGAACCTCGGCAAAGGCACAGAATGTATAAAACTACTGCTCTCGCAGGCCTCGAAGATGATGCACGAGCCATTTCTTCCGATGTTCTTCCCCGTACTTGGCGCACACATGAGCGGCACGGAATTCA
Organism: Prevotella sp. P6B4; assembly: GCF_000619985.1. Lineage (NCBI taxonomy): Bacteria > Pseudomonadati > Bacteroidota > Bacteroidia > Bacteroidales > Prevotellaceae > Prevotella > Prevotella sp. P6B4. Next base: position 30,986 of record NZ_JHVE01000026.1, on the reverse strand, counting down.
TGTATCCCGACAACAGTTGGAAGGAACCCTGCGGCATGATGGCCAATCTGGTGGCAAGAAGTAGCGATAACAAGGGCCAATTGTCACCTCTGATAGAGGCACTTTGCCGCGACTTCCGCCAGCACGACAAGGCTGAGGAGGACAAGTATAAGGAATGGCAGAGGCTCAATAAGACCGAGCCAAATAACAAGAAAAAGACAGCCGAGCCGATTCTGGCCTATTGGTTTCCGCCGACCGACACCACCAAACCGGCCTTTATCAAAAACGCCATTGCACTCGAGGAACAGGGCGGTCGAACGCAGTATTTCAACCTGCCTGAAGTGGAGATGGCCGACAAGTTGTGTGGCAGTCATAAGCAGGTGTCGCTGATGTTTCGCAACATCTACGACCGTGCCCGTGCCGGTGCCTTGCGCGCCACTGCCGACGGTATAACGGGCAACCCGCTCCTCCGTGCATGCATCACCATCTCGTCGAACACGGGATCAACCCGTAAGTTCTATCGGTTCGAACTGAACAACGGCACCTTCGGTCGAATGGTGTTCTCCTATAAGCCGCGAAGCATCCGCGATGGAAATATTCCCCTGCAGGGTAAGTATCCCAACGAGTTCTACCGCCAACTGGATGAGTATCTGATACGACTCGACATCTGCAAAGGCCGCTTCATCATCCATCCACTCAACAGGCTGATCAAACGATTGGCGCAGGATATGGCCACACTGGCCGACCTGACCGACGACGATCTGCTGTTCGAACTGTCGCACCGCTCGCTGGTATCAGCCTGGAAGGCTGGCTGCATCCTTTGGGTGCTCAACAACCAGACGTGGACCAAGGCAATGAGCGAACTCGTTGAGTGGCTGGTGTATCACGACCTTTGGAGCAAGATGCAGATATTTGCCGACATGCTAAAGGAGAACGACCATGGCGCCTCGGAGACCGCCAAAACCGGTCCCCAAAACATGCTCGACTTGCTGCCCGATACGTTTAACCAGGCCCAACTGGAGGCGCTACGCGTAAGCATGGACAAGTCGAAGGATGGCACCAAAGTCCAGATACGCCAATGGCTGCATCGCAAGTTCATCGAATACTGCGCCCAAACGGGCCTTTACACCAAGACCGAAGAGTATCTGAAAAAAGTAAAAATGTGAAAATGAATAAGACCGAACTACAGAAGCTCCGCGACCTGCCCATAGAGGCGGTCGCTGAGCGACTGGGACTCAGCGTGAAGCACCACAAGAGCCTCTGCCCGTTTCATGCCGACAGCCACCCCAGTATGTCGTATCGCGTTAAAACCAACACCTGCCGCTGCTTTGTGTGTATGACGCAATCGATAGGTCCCATCGATCTGGTGATGCGCCATCTGAACCTCGACTTCAAGGCTGCATGCCGATGGTTGGCCGATGAGCACAACATCATTCTTGAGGAATGGCAGCCTGCCACAGCGAACAAGGAGCCTCAGCCCTTCGATGCCAAGCGCTACGAGCGATTCTTTGAGCACCCCTGGCTCAACGAGCCGGCACGCCGGTTCCTGTTCCATGAGCGCAGGCTCGACCCCCGCGTGGTGCGCTGGTGCCGCCTCACCTCGTGGACCGACCGGCAGGGCACGCCATGGCTGCAGATACCTTATTATAATATAGAGGGCCAGCTGGTGGGCGTGCAGAACCGCAACCTGGTGCGTGGCGTCCAGCCCCGCTTCCGGTTTCCCCAGGGCGCCGAGTGCGGCATCTACAACCTGCCCGTGATCCAGCTGCTCAAACCCGGCGAGCGGCTCTTCATCACCGAGGGCGCCTCCGACTGCTGGGCCATGCTCTCGGCGGGCCACAAGGCCATCGCCATCCCATCGGCCACGCTGCTCACACAGAAGGACATCGAACAACTGGCGGCCATCAATGCCCAATGTTCAATGCTCAATGTCCAATGGGCTATGTATCCCGACAGCGACGAGCCTGGCGAGCGCCTCTACCTGCAGCTCAAGCAGGCGCTGCCCTCGCTGGTGCACCACCAGCTGCCCAAGGGGTGCAAGGACTTCAGCGACTATTACCTCATGAAGACTACCGTATGAAAGCCATGTATAAATCGGAACTGGCACGGCTGGCTGGCGTAAGCGCCAACACGTTTCGCCGATACCTGAACTCGCGCAGAGATGTGCTTGAAAAGATGGGCGTTTCGCCACGAGCCCAAACGCTTCCGCCACGAGCAGTCAGGTATGTGGTAGACGACTATTGTATCGATGTGCCAGATGAAATGCAATCATTTTAAAAAAGTTTTGCCGATGTCCACCAATGTCCACCAACGCGCTCCGCCGATGTCGTAACTTTGCATTGGATTTGAAAATCAGGCGCGAGCGCCTACATTTGCAGACTCCCCGAGCCAGCACGTGTACACTCCCGGGAACAACACGTGCAGACTCCCGAGGCAGCAAAAACGAGAAAAAAAAAGAGTATCTAACCCAGACTGCCCAAGCCCCGTTTTGCAGTCCCTCCCTCGGGAGGTTCAGGAGGGGGTTGACATTATGATTCAGATCAAAGCAAAGCAACAGAACGTATCGTTCGAAAAGAACGTGGAGAAGCTGGCATTCGTGCTCTCTGCCCACCTGTACAACACCCTCGACGCCAGCAAGGTCATCGAAGAGGCCGCCAAGCGCTCGGGCATCAGCGAGGGTGTGATCAAGGCCGCTTGGGACGCAGCAGGTGAGGTGATCCGCACCTGGGCCACCGAAGGCCACAACGTGCCCCTGCCCGGTCTGGGCTCTATGCGATTCGGCGTGCGCTCCAAGAGTGTGCAGAGCGTTGACGAGGTGAAGACCTCGCTCATCTCCGCACGTCGCGTCATCTTCACCCCATCCAAGGAGGTTAAGGACGAGCTGCAGGCCACCAAGATTGCCATCACCTGCTACGACAAGGACGGCAACATCGTGAAGCGCGTAACCAGCGCCGACACCAACGATGTGGAAGACCCCGAGCAGGAGAACCAGAACGGCGGCAACACCGGCGCTGGCGGCAACCAGAACGGCAACCAGAACGACAACCAAGGCGGCAACACCGGCGCTGGCGGCGGCGAGCCCAACCCCGACGGAAGCACGGAAGATTAGCGCTTAGGGGCGAAAGCCCCAGCGCTTTAAAGAAAGTTCAAAGCTTAAAGTTCAAAGCTTAAAGTTCAAAGTTCAAAGTAAATGTTAAATGTTATGAGTAAGAAAGAAAGTATCAAGTTTATCGTGCAGCTGATTGCATCAATCGCAACAGCCATCCTGACGGCACTGGGAGCCACCAGTTGCATGGGCCACGGACCTATCCCTATGTAAACAACCTGACGTTCACTAAGGGTAGCAAATAATCAGGAAACAAGAATCCCCTGCAGGTGTTTAAAGCCGGCAGGGGATTTATTTTTGTTTGTTATGAGGATTATCACTCCGACAGCATGGTCACCTCTATGCAGCGCTTAGCAGCCAGAATCTTCTGCGCCATACGCTGTACGTCGGCTGCGGTTACCGCGTTCACCAGCTTGCAGTAGTCGCGGTCGAAGTCGGCATCATCGTCCAGCTCGTGCCAGATAATGTAACTCCAGTAATCGTTGGTAATCGCCATCTGGGCATACTGCTTGGTGAGATACTCCTTCACCTTCTTCAGCGAGGTGGCGGCAGGACCGCGGTCGGCAATATGCTGCAGCTGCTGGTAGATGATAGGATTCAGCTCACCATAGCGACTGGGATCGGCGTTATAGGCTATCTTCAAGGTGGCATTAGGACGCTCCTCCTTATCCAGCTCGAAATCAACACTCACGCCATAGGTACCGCCCTTCTCCTCACGAACCGAGTCGGTATAGGCTATAGAGAGGCAACGCTTCAGGAAGTCGAGCTCAAGGTCGCTCTTGGGACTGAAATCCACATCGGCCGTCAGGTAGATGCTCACATTAGCCAATGGCGTTGCCATCTTCTTGGTGAACTTCACCACCTGCTGCCCATCCACTATCTGTGGCACGTTGGCAACAGCTGTTACCACCAGCGGTTTATATCCAATATAGGTAATCTTGAGATGTTGCGTAGAGTGTTGCGCATCCCCCCTTTTAGGTATCACAAAACGCCCCTCAGCATCAGTAACTGTCAAGGGTTTATGTTTGGTCTCATCCGAAATCGTAGCTCCAACTATCGCCTCATGGGTATCTTTATCTATTACTATTCCTTTCAGAAATCCCTGAGCCTTAGCAACTTGCAGTATCACTACTGCTATTATCATCAACAAAAATCTTTGCATCCAAATACATTATTTATTCCGTATGCAAAGTTACGCCAATAAAAAAAAGTGTGCAATACCAAAAAACGGGTATTTTTCAAAGCATAGATATATATAAAATCAAAAGAGGCGCGTTTCACAACGAACCTCTTTCTCAAAAATTACTTAAAAAACTAAATTAATCAACCATAAACCTTAACCATAAAAATCTGTTTCTGCTGCAAATATATAAAAAGTAGCTGAAACTTATGTCTATTTTCTGTTAAAAACTGTTCAAAATGCGTGAATTAGCGTATTTTACACAAAAATTAGCTATAATCAAACATTTTCAGTCTTAAATTTGATAAAGAATCCCGCTGAATCATCTTGAATCAGCGGGCCTTTCTTGCTTTGTCGAGGTGACAGGACTCGAACCTGCGACAGCCTGGTCCCAAACCAGGAACGCTACCAACTGCGCTACACCTCGTTTTTGCGGGTGCAAAGGTACGAAGATTTTTCGAAACAAAAGAAGATTAATGTTTAAAAGTGGTATTTGTTTGCATATTTTAACAAATAAATATCTCAAGACCTCCACCGCACAAAAAAAGCCTCCCGATTTGGGAGGCTAATTATTATTTGTCAGCTCGGCTTTGCCGCTTGGCATCGCCAAGATTTCCCGAGTATCAATTACTTGATTATACCCTGCTCTACGAAAATCTTCTTCAGAGCTACTACTGAGCGGTCAACCTGCTCCTTAGTGTGAGTAGCCATCAGAGCGTAGCGCACCAAGGTATCCTGAGGTGCACATGCAGGAGGTATTACGGGGTTGATAAACACACCAGCCTTGAATGCCAATGCGGTTACCAGGAATGTCTTATTTACATCGCGCACGTAAAGAGGTATAATCGGACTCTCTGTTTCACCAATCTCAAAGCCCTCCTCGCGGAAACGCTTCAGAGCATAGTTGGTAACATCCCACAAAGCCTGGATACGCTCGGGCTCCTGCTGGATGATGTGCAGCGCCTCGAGAGCAGCAGCTGTTGCTGCAGGAGTATTCGAAGCTGAGAAGATATAGGTACGACATGTATGACGCAGATAGTTGATGGTATCCCAATCAGCAGCGATGAAACCACCGATAGATGCCAACGACTTTGAGAAGGTACCCATGATGAGATCTACCTCATCTGTCAGTCCGAAGTGATCGCAAACACCACGTCCCTGCTTACCGAATACGCCGATACCGTGAGCCTCGTCAACCATGATAGAGCAGTTGTACTTGTGCTTCAGCTCAACGATAGCTGGCAGATTGGCCAAGTCGCCCTCCATAGAGAACACACCATCAACAACGATGAGCTTAACAGCATCCTGTGGCAACTTCTGAAGCACGCGCTCCAGGTCGGCCATATCATTGTGCTTATAGTGCAACTGACGGGCAAAAGCCAAACGGCGTCCATCAACGATAGAAGCGTGGTCACGATCATCGCAAATCACATAGTCATCCTTACCCAGCAGAGCGGGGATAACACCCTGGTTTACAGAGAAACCTGTTGAGAGGCAAAGACAGTCGTCCTTACCAATAAACTCTGAGATTTCCTTTTCTAGTTTAACGTGCAGGTCGAGCGTTCCATTCAGGAATCGGCTACCGGCACAACCTGAACCGTACTTATCCAAAGCAGCCTTGGCTGCATCAATAATACGCTGGTCGCCAGTAAGACCTGTATAGGCATTAGAGCCAAACATCAGCACCTTGTGGCCACCCATCTCAACTTCCGTTCCCTGCTTTCCTTCAATCTCGCGGAAATAAGGATATACGTCAGCCTCCATAAACTTCTGTGGCTCACGATAATGCTTGAATCTTTCTTGTAACTGTCCCATTCCGATATAGGTAATGTTCTACTAATTTTAAATTTCAGGGTGCAAAGATACACATTTTTCGGCAATTCGTGCAAATTTTTATCAATAAATAATTGATTTTACTACTTTTTGCTCCATTTTGCCCTCTTTTTTCACTCAAAATTCGTAAATTTGCACACGCTTATGACGAAAAAGAAGAAAATTACATTTATCCTGAACCCCAAATCGGGAACCCACTCCAAAGAAGAGATTCCCGCCATGATAGAACAGATACTTGACAAGGAGCTGTTCGACATAGAAATTTGCTTTACTGAATATCGCGGCCATGCTGCAGAAATAGCTAAACATAAAGTCGAAGAGAGTGTTGATATCGTTGTGGCTGTGGGTGGCGACGGCACCGTCAACGAGGTGGCACGCTCGCTGGTACACACAGATACAGCACTCGCCATCATCCCCTGCGGCAGCGGAAACGGACTGGCAAGGCACCTGTGCCTGCCCATGGACTTAAAAAAGGCTATTGGCGTCATCAATAGCTGTAAGGTTGATAAATTCGACTATGGCGTCATCAACGGTATGCCTTTCTTCTGCACCTGCGGCATGGGATTCGATGCCTTTATCTCGCTGAAGTTTGCCGAAGCAGGCAAACGCGGACCTATCACCTACGTGGAGAATGTACTGAAGGAAGGACTGAAATACAAGCCTGAAACCTACGAAGTGAGCGACGATACCGGCGCCAAGAAATATAAGGCATTCCTGATTGCCTGCGCCAACGCCTCGCAATACGGCAATAACGCCTATATTGCGCCAGGCGCCACCATGAAGGATGGCGAGATGGACGTGATTGTGATGGAACCGTTTACAGCACTCGATGCACCACAGATAGCTGCCGACCTGTTTATGAAGACCATGCACAACAATTCAAAAATCAAGACGTTCCGCACCAAAACGCTGCATATCACCCGTAAAGCGCCAGGTGCAATACACTACGATGGCGACCCCATTATGACCGACAAGGACATCGATGTGCACATTGAGCATCAGGGCATTAAGATTCTCATCAACCCCGACGCCACCGAGGACGCCGGCCAACCCAACCCACTACTGAATGCTTTCAGCGACTTTTTTAATAATATAAACAATGTACGCGAGGACATCGAGCGTCAAGGTCACCGCTTCCAGGTCATCAATAAGGTACTGTTACGCAAGCTCACAAAACTTTAATCCCGAAGGCTACCTATGCAGACTATTGCAGTAACTATAATTCTGATTGGAGCAATATGCTACGCTGGCTGGTGGGGTTACCAACGCTTTCAGAAAACCAAGAATCCATGCGAAGGATGCGACGGATGCCAACTGAAAGAGCTGAAAGAACACGCCAAGGAGTGCAAAAAACAGAAAAAAAGCACGTGCTGCACGAAAAAGTAGCTAAAAAATTTGGTGGTCTCAAAAAAACTCACTACCTTTGCACCCGCGTTTAAGAAAGCGCGCTGGCCATACCAATCATGGTGCCTTGGATGAGTGGCTTAGTCAACGGTCTGCAAAACCGTCTACGGCGGTTCGAATCCGCCAGGCACCTCACGAAAAACCTCCCAATTCGGGAGGTTTTTTTCATTTTCTACAGATCTTATTCTTCGGGACCGAAAATATCGCCTATCTCAGCAATCTCTTCCTCGTCGAACCAACGCGACAGCTTGCTCTTGGCCTGCTCCACAATCTCGGGATCGATACCAGTCCACACTTTCTTCAGCACATAAAGCAGTACTGCCAGATCGTCGGTCAAGCCTGCGATGGGAATGGCATCGGGAATCACATCAAGCGGACTGATCATATAGCCCAATGCACCAATGATGATAGCCTTATCGGCCTTGCTCACCTTGTCGCTCTGCAACGTGTAATAGAGGATCAGAGCGGCATAAACCAGTTTAGCACCTGCACGCTTTGCGATACGTGCAATCTTCTCTGCAAATTCCGACTGCGAAAACTTGTTCGCATAACTCATAAAATCGGGTAATTCCATAATTTTCACCTTTGGTTAAGTTATTTTTTTAAGTTACTTAATAATTCGTATAATTCTGATTCCTGTATGCGAGGGGTGCTTCTGCAGATACTGGTAGAGCGTCATAGGCTCAATCACCACTTTGTGATGCAGTTGCGATGCGTTGAGCAGATGCAACCCATCCTTACGCCACAAGGCAAACCCCAGATGAGCAATATCCAGGCCCGCCTTATTACAAGTAATCGCTATGATATCACCATCCTTAATCACCCGGCGGAGCAACTTATCATTGCCCACGGATTTCTTGGGGATGAATCGGTATTTTGCACCCGACACCCTACGCTCCATCTTACTGATAGCACTCACGAAATCAGGATGCTCACGTAATGCCTGATAGCTCTGGGGATGGGTACTCATATAATTGACATTGACATGCTGTACTGCCGTAAAAGGCGGATTAGGCGCTTGAATCTCGCTAACCACACCGGCACGGGTATTATCCGTGATCCACTCGGTAAAATAATGCAACCTGCTGGGATATTCCTTGATAACACCACCACGATAACGCAGATCAATGAGCGCATGCTGGTAAGCGAACCATGAGTAATCCTTATGCTGGGCACAAAGAGTCAGAGCGGTAACAGTCTCAACAAGCGTGGTACAGTCCAGCTGGCGGGTATTTATCACCAGTCGCTCATGCTTATCACCCTCAAGGGTAAAAGCAACATAGGGCACGCCCAGGAACTTCTTGGCAAAGAACAGCGGCAGACAGGTCGACGCCGGCTGCTTTTTCGCCTCAGCCAGAAGTCGGCAGATGGTAACACTATCCTGAGGCAGAGCTTTTACACGGCTCAGACCCGCAGCATGCGATACCAGGCAAACGCTTATACCTATTATTATATATAGAAATCGTTTCATGTCTTACGATATTTCTTTTTCAACATAAAGTTATAGCCTATATAGGCATTAAATGAGCCAAAGATGTTATTGGCTGTAAAGCGTGATGTGCGATAGTTATTTGACCGCAGGATGGCACTACAGCCGGCATACCAGCGAGTATTGTTATATACAACACCAAAGCGGCCTATTCCATCAAGATTCACTTTCTCCATACTGAACCCGGTTTTCTCATCAGCCACCTTGCCATAGCTCGACTTATAACATACAGCCAACTGTCCGCTGGCACAGAACAACCAGTTCTTGGCAAACACCCAGTTATAGGCATAGCCACCCGATATCATGAAATCGCTATATTTGATACCGCTGAACATCATACCACTATCAACCCGAAGTTCTTGCGCCCGTTCCATTCGCGACCTAAGGGTAGAAACCAGCTTATCGTAATCCATATCCAGGCTATTCTTGGTAAAGCCGATGCCAGCCATCCACGAACCGCAACTAATCTTCTGACAAGTGCTCTGACTGAAGGCTGCTGGATAAGAGAACCTACCGTGGTTAAAGATATAATAGGCGCTGGCACCTGTGATGCCCACATTGACACCATCGAAAGGTATGCCTTCAAACAAATCGCCATTAATACCATAACCCAGTCGCACGTCCCGGATCTTATAGTCGTTACCTGTACGACGATAGAAAATATCGATACCCACCTGCGACGAATAGATACTCAGATCGAACTCCTTGCGTAAGCCACTCTGACTAAACCCCAAATTGTGGATATCGAAAGTATAGCCTAAGAAGAACCAGCGCCAACCGAAGTACGGCCCGATCTTAGTGCGCCCGTCGGGAGCCAGCGTTATCTCCTGTCCGTTGCTGCCCAACACGAAGCTCTCATAGGTACGAGTAATCTGACCCATCACCGTAAACTCATAGTGCTGCGGTTCGATATACTCATCATTCAGACGGTCAAACCCACGCACGGTACGACGAATCAAACCCATCTGATTATCATTGTCGAGTGTATCAGTAGCCAACGTATCGGGCTCAGCAGCAATAGCACTCAGCCCAACCATTATCCACGACAACACCAACAACACAAACTTCATACACAATAGGAAATCAGAATTTGCCCAAGATACGATCCATCACCCAATTAACAGGTGTGGCCGACACGCTGGTACACTCACATACCCCCAAGCCCTGCAGATGCTCTATCACATTCTTAATGATAGGATATTGCACATAGGGCGGGTTAGGTACTGTGATACGCTCTTCACCCTGAGTAGTCTGTAGGCGAATAGGCGTATAATCGAACACCGAGAAACTTACCTGTCCTTCGGTGCCAATAATCTCAATACAGTCTTCGCGAGCCGACTCATGGGCCACATAGCACCACGACCCACTACCCGGCAAGCCATTCTCAAACTGGAAACAGGCGCTCACAGAATCCTCAGCCTTGTATAATCCGCCACGATTACTGCAAATACCTCGCGCCTCAAGGATAACCCCGAACAGGTCCTGAAGTATATCGAGCTGATGGGGGGCCATATCATAGAAATAACCACCACCCGCTATCTCGGGCTGCAAGCGCCAAGGCAAGGGCTCATGATTGGCGATAGCATCAAGGTCGGCCTGACGAGGCGGTTCTGTATAACGTATCTGCACATTGATAATCTTGCCAATCTGACCACTATTCACAATATCCTTTACTTTCTGGAAATAAGGCAGATAGCGACGATAGTAGGCAACAAAGCAAGGCACACCCGTTTGTTCGCTAATACGATTGATACGGGCGCAATCCTCATAACTGGCAGCCAAAGGTTTTTCTACGTAAACGGGTTTACCTGCCTTCATAGCCATAATAGCGTAGGTAGCATGACTTGAAGGCGGTGTAGCCACATAAATGGCATTCACATCAGGATCATCAATCATTTCCTGAGCATCGGTATACCACTTGGCGATTCCATGCTGAACAGCATAAGTACGCGCATGTTTCTCGGTGCGACTCATCACAGCCACCACACTCGAACCTTCAACCTCGCTGAATGCGGGACCGCTCTTCTTCTCGGTCACTTCGCCACAGCCTATGAAACCCCATCTTAATAACTTCATTATTAAAAATTTGGTGCAAAGATAAAAAAAATCTGTGAATTCCGTTTAATCCATGCCCAAAAATTACTATCTTTGCACTCGAAAAAATAGAATTAGCAATGGAAAGAGAGAAAAAAGAGATAGAAATGAAGGTGCGTAGCAGTCAGGCTTGCATTCGCGAGGGCTACCAGTTGTACAGCGCCAACTTCCGGAAAATTTTCCGTGCCACCTGGTGGCTGGCCATCGGCTTTGCACTCCTCGCGGCTGTGGCTCAGGCTCTGCCTGTACTGATATCACCCACCCTACTCTTACCCGCTTCGATACTGGCCATAGTAGCTGTAGGCACCTGGCTGGCCGCAGCCAAATGGCGCCTTAAGAAGTTGCAGATGCTCCCCCCCGTAGCCCTGCGCTACGGCGCATGGATGGCACACATAGGCAAGCTATTATTAGTAGCCTTTGTGAGCCTCATCATCGTAGCACTACTGGCATTACTAACCACCCTGCCCACAGTCATACTGATAACAGCCAACTGGCAATCGCAGATAGGCATGCTATACGGCGATCCATCGGGGATGCCCGACAGCGTAAAATGGCTAAGCATCGCAGTATTTGCAATAGCTGGTTTTATCCAGGCATACGTATGGCTCACCATGGTACTGCCCATGTATCTGGTTAAGATATCGATATACATGCAGGACAAAGAGAAAGAAGAATTCAACAAGAAAACAATATGAAAAAGATTTTATTTATCGACCGCGACGGAACGCTGATTGAGGAACCTGCCGACGAGCAGATTGACAGCTTTGAAAAACTAAAATTCGTAAAAGGCGTATTCCGCAACCTAGCCTTTATCCGCGAGAAACTGGACTTTGAGTTTGTGATGGTTAGTAATCAGGATGGCTTAGGAACAGAGAGTTTCCCCGAAGACACATTCTGGCCCGTACATAACTTCATTCTGCAAACACTTGAGGGCGAAGGCATTACCTTCGACGAGATTCTGATCGACCCTCACTTCCCCGAAGACAACGCACCAACCCGTAAGCCAAGCATCGGATTGGTAGAAAAATATATTAACAATCCCGACTACGACATCGCCAACTCGTACGTAATTGGCGATCGCGAAACCGACCGACAGTTCGCCAAGAATATCGGTTGCAAATCGCTGATTCTGAGCGACGAGGGTATCACTTGGAACAAGATAGCCGAACTGCTGTTTGCCGGCGAGCGCACAGCCGAAGTGAAGCGCACCACGAAAGAGACCGACATCTGGGTAAAAGTAAACCTCGACGGATCGGGCAAATGCGACATCAGTACTGGCTTAGGATTCTTCGACCATATGCTGGAACAGATCGGTAAGCACGGAATGATAGACCTGACCATCCACACCAAAGGCGATCTGGAGGTTGACGAGCATCACACTATCGAGGATACAGCTATCGCTTTGGGCGAATGCATCCTACAGGCTTTGGGCGACAAGCGAGGCATCGAGCGCTATGGCTATTGCCTACCTATGGACGATTGCCTGTGCTCAGCCTGTCTGGATTTCGGCGGACGCCCCTGGCTGGTTTGGGACGCCGAGTTCCATCGTGAGAAAATAGGCGAAATGCCCACCGAGATGTTCCTGCACTTCTTTAAGAGCCTGAGCGATGCCTCGAAGATGAACCTGAACATCAAAGCCGAAGGTCAGAATGAGCATCACAAGATTGAAGGCATCTTCAAAGCCCTGGCAAGAGCGCTGAAAATGGCTGTACGTCGAGATATCTACCACTATGAGTTACCCTCTACAAAGGGAATGTTGTAGAAAATTTGGTAATATCAATTATTTTTCGTACCTTTGCAGCCCAAAATAATATATAAGTTAAGAAGTTAAGATGATTACAGTTACAAATCTGGCAATCCAGTTTGGAAAGAAGGTCCTCTACAAGGATGTAAACTTAAAGTTTACAAGTGGTAACATTTATGGTATTATCGGTGCCAACGGTGCTGGTAAATCAACTCTGCTGCGCGCCATCAGCGGCGAGCTTGAAGCCAATAAAGGAACCATCGAGATGCAGCCAGGCGAGCGCCTGAGCGTGCTGGAGCAGGACCACTTCAAGTATGATGAATTTTCGGTGATGAACACTGTGCTGATGGGACATCAGCCACTTTGGGAGAACATGAAAGAGCGTGAGGCTCTGTATGCAAAACCCGAAATGAGCGAAGAAGACGGCGTAAGAGCTGCAGAATTAGAGATGGCATTTGCCGAGATGAACGGCTGGGAGGCCGAAAGCGAGGCTGCACAGCTATTACAGAATCTGGGAGTAGCAGAGAGTCAGCACTACAAGCAGATGAGCGAGATATCAAACAACGAGAAAGTACGCGTTATGCTGGCTAAAGCCCTGTTCGGACACCCCGACAACCTGTTGCTCGACGAGCCTACCAACGACCTTGATCTGGACACCGTTCAGTGGTTGGAGGAATATTTAAGCAATTTGGAGCAATGCGTATTAGTTGTTTCGCACGACCGTCACTTCCTGGATGCCGTATCGACCCAGACCGTCGATATCGACTTTGGCAAGGTAACCCTGTTCTCAGGTAACTACTCGTTCTGGTACGAGAGTTCGCAGTTGGCTCTGCGCCAGGCTCAGAACCAGAAGATGAAGGCTGAGGAGAAGAAGAAGCAGCTGGAGGAGTTTATCCGCCGATTCTCAGCCAACGTAGCCAAGTCAAAGCAGACCACATCTCGTAAGAAGATGCTGGAAAAGCTGAATGTAGAAGAGATTACTCCATCAACACGTAAATACCCAGGCATCATCTTCCAGATGGAACGCGAGCCTGGCACACAGATTCTGGAGGTAGAAGGACTGAAGGCTGTTGACAGCGACGGTACCGTATTGTTTGACAACGTCAGCTTCACCATCGAAAAGGGACAGAAGACCGTTTTCCTGAGCCACAATCCAAAGGCTATGACAGCCCTGTTCGAGATTATCAACGGCAATCGTGAAGCTCAGGCAGGTACCTACAAGTGGGGTGTTACCATCACCACCGCCTATCTGCCACTCGACAATACCGAGTTCTTCCAGAGTGAGATGAATCTGGTTGACTGGCTCTCACAATGGGGACCTGGTAACGAGGTTACCATGAAGTCGTTCCTGGGTCGTATGCTGTTCAAGGAAGAGGATGTCCTGAAACATGTGAACGTACTCTCGGGAGGAGAGAAAATGCGTTGTATGATAGCCCGCATGCAGTTGAAGAATGCCAACTGTCTGATCCTCGACACGCCTACCAACCACTTGGATCTGGAAAGTATTCAGGCCTTCAACAACAACCTGATCAACTTTAAGGGTAACATTCTGTTTGCATCGCACGACCATGAGTTCATCAACACCGTGGCCGATCGTATCATCGAACTGACACCAAAGGGTACTATCGACAAGCTGACAAGCTACGATGATTACATCTATGATGAGACCATCAAGGCGCAGAAGGAGAAGATGTACGTCTAAATTGGCACGGATTTTGCTAAACTATCAGCAGAACTTTAAAAATCGCTATTATGACAGAAAAAGATATCAACATCGAAAACGAGGAGAACCTCGAAGAGATGAACACAGAGAACGCAGAGAATACTGAGAGCGCAGAGGCAGAAAAGACCGAAGAGGCCGCTCAGGAAGAAGAAACAGAAGAACAGGATCCACTGGCAAAAGCCCAGCAGGAAATTGAGGAACTGAAGACACAGTTGCTCTACAAGGCTGCCGAATTTGAGAATTACCGCAAGCGCACCCTGAAAGAGCGTGCCGAGCTGATTCTGAACGGTGGCGAGAAGGCCATCTCAGCCATTCTCCCTATACTCGACGATATGGAGCGTGCCATTGCCAACGGCACCAAGACCGACGACCCACAGGTACTGCGCGAAGGTATGGAACTGATTTACAACAAGTTCGTAAAAGCCCTCGAGAGCCAGGGCGTTAGCAAGATTGAAACCAAGGATGCCGATTTTGACACCGACCTGCACGAGGCGGTAGCAATGGTTCCCGGCATGGGCGACGACAAGAAAGGTAAGGTTATCGACTGCCTGCAGGAAGGATACAAATTGAACGACAAAGTAATCCGCCACGCAAAAGTGGCAGTAGGACAATAAACCGATATGGCACAGAAACGAGATTATTACGAGGTGTTGGGCGTCCAAAAGGGCGCTACAGAAGATGAAATCAAAAAAGCCTATCGCAAGATAGCCATCAAATATCACCCTGACCGCAACCCCGGCGACAAAGAAGCTGAAGAGAAATTCAAGGAGGCGGCCGAGGCATATAATGTACTGCACGATCCGAAGACTCGTCAGCAGTATGACCAGTTCGGATTCGACGGTCCTAACATGGGTGGCGGATTCGGAGGATTCAGCGGATTTGAAACCAACATGAACATGGACGATATCTTCTCTATGTTCGGCGACATCTTCGGTGGTCACGGATTCGGTGGATTCGGTGGTGGTCAGCGTCGTCAGCAGCAGCATCGTGGAAGCGATCTGCGACTGAAGGTGAAACTAACACTCGAAGAGATCAATACCGGTGTTACCAAGAAGTTCAAGGTACGTAAGGATATCCCCTGCCCTCACTGTAACGGTAGCGGTGCAGAGGCAGGAAGCCAGAAGGAGCAATGTCCTACCTGTCATGGGCAGGGCTACATCACGCATACCACCCAGAGCATTTTCGGTATGATGCAGCAGCAGAGTGTTTGTCCTACCTGCGGCGGCGAGGGTCAGGTCATCAAAAACAAATGTAAGCATTGCGGCGGAACAGGCGTTGAGAAAGGTGAGGAAGTTGTTGAAATCAACATCCCAGCCGGTGTAGCTGAAGGCATGGTTGTCAACGTCCCCGGAAAAGGAAATGCCGGCAAGCACAACGGTATAGCTGGCGACATTCAGGTGTTTATCGAAGAAGAGGAGCACCAGACATTTATCCGCGATGGCAATGACTTGATTTACAACCTGTTGCTCGACTTCCCAACAGCAGCCTTAGGTGGCGACATAGAAATCCCCACTATCGAAGGCACTAAGTTAAAGGTCAAACTTGAGAACGGCACCCAGCCTGGTAAGACACTTCGTCTGCGTGGCAAAGGTCTGCCAGTAGTTCAGGGTTATGGAAGCGGACGCGGCGATTTGGTAGTAAACATCAGCGTGTATGTACCAAAGACACTCAGCAAGGAAGAGAAGCAGGCCATTGAGCAGTTCAAGGGCAGCGACAATTTCAAGGGTGATAAGCAGACACGCGACTCCATCTTCCAAAAATTCAAGAATTACTTTAATTAATATATTAATAAGGTATAGCTATGACATATCAGGAAACGTGTGAATACCTGTATAGCCAGTTGCCCATGTTTGAGCGTCAAGGCGCAGGGGGCTATAAGGAAGGGCTCGAAAACAGTCATGCACTTGATGAGCATTTCGGCCATCCCCATAAGAAGTATCTCACCATTCACGTGGCGGGAACCAACGGTAAAGGCTCATGTGCTCACACGCTTTCTGCTATTCTGCAGATGTGCGGTTACAAGGTGGGACTATACACATCACCCCATCTGGTTGACTTCAGCGAACGCATCCGCGTAAACGGTCAGCCCATTCCAGAGGACTATGTTGTAGATTTCGTCGAGAAAGAGAAACCTTTCTTCACCCCCTTACAGCCTTCCTTTTTCGAACTCACAACGGCTATGGCATTCAAGTATTTTGCTGACATGAATGTCGATATAGCCGTTATCGAGGTTGGTCTGGGCGGCCGCTTGGATTGTACCAACATCATTACCCCTATTCTGTCGGTCATCACGAATATCGGCATGGACCACATGCAATTCTTAGGCAACTCCCTGGAAGAGATTGCCATGGAAAAAGCCGGTATCATCAAACAGCATGTCCCCGTAGTGATTGGTGAGACAACCCCTGAAACACGTCAGGTGTTCAGTACTATTGCTATGGAAAAACAATCTCCTATTGTTTTCGCTGAGGACCGCCAGCAGATTATCTCAGCTTCCATCAACACCAAAGGGATAGAATTCTACACCAAGAGTTTTGGTATTATAAGCGGAGAACTAAACGGTAGCTATCAGGAGAAGAACGCCAACACTATTCTCTGCGCTGTACAGCAATTGGAGGCGTTAGGATATATGCACGCCTGCAAATGCGCTGCAAACACAACCTGCCAGAACCGCGAGGTAAAACAGGGATTTGCACACGTATGCAGCCTGACCGGACTGAAGGGTCGTTGGATGAAAGTGGGCGATGCCCCATTGACGATCTGCGACACAGGTCACAATGTACCAGGATGGACCTATCTGAGCAAGCAACTGAAGTCTGTCCAGTGCGACCACATGCACATAGTATTTGGAATGGTCGATGATAAGGACATTCATGGTGTGATGGAACTATTGCCGATTAATGCTACGTATTATTTTACAAAAGCCAGCAATAAAAGAGCAGTTTCAGAGAACGTTTTGAAGCTCTACGCCCAAGGTTTAGGACTTGACGGAGAGAGCTATCCGGATGTAAAAACTGCCTACGAAGCAGCAAAGGCTGCAGCCGACAATAACGACTTTGTGTTCGTTGGAGGTAGCAGTTACATCGTAGCAGACCTGCTAAAGAACTGTATTTAGGCTTTTTTAATACAACAAAAACTTTTTTTTCGTAGAAACGTTTGTCATTTTGATTTTTTTTCTGTTACTTTGCAGAAAAATAGTATTTTAACTAAAAACATTACGAAATGGCAAACACTACAGAGACAGTGAATCTGTGCGGTCTGAAACGTGAAAACTTTCAGGCCACTATCAACGGTAAAAAAACCGACTTGTACATTCTTAGAAACCGTAAGGGTTTTGAAGTGGCCATCTCTAACTACGGAGGAGCCATTTGTGCTATTATGGTTCCCGGAAAGGATGGCAAAGTAGCTAACGTTATTCAGGGTCACGACAACATTGAGCAGTTGACCAGCGGAAATGAGCCCTACCTGTCAACATTGATAGGTCGTTGGGGTAACCGTATCTGCAAAGGACAGTTCATTCTGAACGGCAAGGAGTATCAGTTGGCACTCAACGACGGTCCCAACCACTTGCATGGCGGTGCCGTAGGTTTCAATGCAAAGGTATGGGATGCCCGTCAGATGGGGCCACGCTCTCTGGCCTTGCATCGTATTTCATCTTATGGTGAGGAAGGGTTCACAGGCGAGCTTGATGTAACGGTAGAATTTACTTTCACCGATCAGAATGAGTTGGTAATCGAATATCTGGCTACCACCAACAAGAAGACTATCGTGAACCTCACACATCACGCTTTCTTCGCATTGGGCGGTACAGCTGATCCTACACCAGGTATCGAAGACCAGATCTGCGAGATCAACGCCGACTTCTACCTGCCTACCGATGCAACTGCAATCCCAACAGGTGAGATCCTGAAGGTTGAGGGTACTCCATTCGACTTCCGAAAGGCCAAGCCATTGGGACAGGATATCGATGCCGACAACGAGCAAATCAAGTTCGGTCATGGTTTCGACCACAACTACGTGCTGAACAAGCAGGAAGAGGGCGAGCTCTCGTTTGCAGCTAAGTTGACCGATCCTAAGAGCGGACGCACCATGGAGGTTTACACCACCGAGCCAGGACTTCAGCTCTACACCGGCAACTTCCTGAATGGTTACAAAGGCGCCAATGGTTGCACATTCCCCCACCGTTCAGCAGTATGCTTTGAGGCTCAGCACTTCCCCGATTCACCAAACCGTCCATACTTCCCAAGCGTGATACTGAATCCTGGTCAGCGCTATAAGCAGAAGACGATTTACCGCTTCGGTGTAGTTGAATAATCTCTCCAACTTAAAAAATTAATAGACAACAATATGACTGAAACAAACAAGAATGGCAAAGTAATTGCCATTATCACGATGTGCTTCATCTTCGCGATGATTAGCTTTGTAACTAACATGGGTGCTCCCTTTGGAAACATCTGGGGTTTTGAATA
The DNA here is from genome assembly GCF_000619985.1 of Prevotella sp. P6B4. Taxonomy (NCBI): domain Bacteria; kingdom Pseudomonadati; phylum Bacteroidota; class Bacteroidia; order Bacteroidales; family Prevotellaceae; genus Prevotella; species Prevotella sp. P6B4. The sequence goes on along the minus strand of NZ_JHVE01000026.1, from coordinate 11,965 downwards.
TCCTTTTGCCAAAGCTTGGGGTAACCTGATGAACTTTGCTGCTTACCTGTTCATGGGTATTCCTGCAGGTAAAATGCTGACGAAATACGGATACAAGAAGACTGCCCTGATTGCTCTGATCGTGGGTATCGTTGGTTTGTGTTTCCAGTATCTCTCTAGCCTTGTAGGCGCAGGTACTTACGTATTCACATACGATAGCATCCCTGTAGCCCTCAATCTGGTTATCTACCTGCTGGGTGCTTTCGTCTGCGGTTTCTGCGTATGCATGCTCAACACCGTTGTAAACCCCATGCTGAACCTTCTTGGAGGTGGTGGTAACAAAGGTAACCAGCTGATTCAGGTTGGAGGTACGCTGAATTCGCTGACCGGTACACTCACTCCGCTGTTGGCAGGAATTCTGGTAGGTACTGTTACCGCAGAGACCAGCATGAGCGACGTTGCTCCCCTGCTGTTCATCGGTATGGCCGTATTCGCTATTTCGTTCGTAATCATCAGCCGTGTTACGATTCCAGAGCCCACACTCGGCAAGGTTTCACCAAAGTACGAGCGTAGTCCGTTGGCATTCCGCCATTGCGTACTGGGCGTTATCGCTATCTTCTTCTATGTAGGTATCGAGATTGGAATCCCTATGGAGCTTAACTTCTACGTGACCGACCTCGGTTTCGAAGGTGCAGCCGCCATCGGTGGAACTCTGGCAGCCGCCTACTGGCTTCTCATGATGATTGGTCGTGCCTGCTCAAGCGCTATCTCTGGCAAGGTTTCTACCAAGTTGCAGCTTTCTACAGTTAGTACTGTAGCCATCCTGCTTCTTGTTGTTGCCATCTTCATGCCCGAGAGCGTAACAATCTCATTCAGCGGACACGATGTACCTGCTAAGGCATTCCTGATTCCCGCATGCGGTCTCTGTACCTCTATCATGTGGGGCGGTATCTTCAACCTCTCTGTTGAGGGATTGGGTAAGTACACCGAGGCAGCCTCAGGTATCTTCATGACAATGGTTGTTGGTGGTGGTGTAATGCCCCTCATTCAAGAGGCTATCGCCAAGTCAGCTGGTCCAATCTTCAGCTATTGGCTTGTCATCACTATGTTGGCCTACATTCTGTTCTACGCCCTTGTTGGTTGCAAGAACGTAAACCAGGATATTAAGGTAGATTAATATTAACCCCTTAAAATTTTAAACTTATGGACATCGAATTTGTAAGAAGCCGCTTCATCAAGCACTTTGATGGAAAGACAGGAAACGTATATGCATCTCCCGGACGTATCAACCTGATTGGTGAACATACCGATTATAATGGTGGTTTCGTATTCCCAGGTGCTGTAGACAAGGGCATCATAGCTGAGATGCGTGCCAACGATACCGAAGATACAGTAATGGCTTATGCTATCGACCTGAAGGACCGTGTAGACTTCAAGCTTTCCGACCCTGCAGGTCCCAAAGCATCTTGGGCCCGATATATTTATGGTATCGCCTTGGAAATGAAAAAGTTAGGCGTTCCAGTTAAAGGTTTCAACATTGCTTTCGCTGGCGATGTGCCCCTTGGAGCAGGAATGTCATCTTCAGCCGCTATGGAGAGCTGTTTTGCTTGCGGTCTGAACGATATTTTTGGTGAGAACAAGGTATCGCAGTGGGATATGGTTCTGGCCGGTCAGGCTACCGAGCACAACTACTGTGGTGTTAAGTGTGGTATCATGGACCAGTTTGCCTCGGTATTTGGCAAGGCTGGCTGTCTGATGCGTCTCGACTGCCGTTCTCGCGAGTTCGAGTACTTCCCATTCAAGCCCGATGGCTATCGTCTGGTATTGCTCGATTCTGTTGTTAAACACCAGTTGGCAGGTTCACCCTACAACGATCGCCGCAACAGCTGCGAAAATGTTGTAAAGCATATTGCCGCTAAGCATCCAGAGGGTAAGTTCGAGACCCTGCGCGACTGCACATGGGAGCAGCTTGATGAGGTTCGTGCAGAAGTTGGCGAAGAGGACTACAAGCGCGCCAAGTTCGTTCTTGGCGAGAAGGACCGTGTACTTGCTGTCTGCGACGCGCTGAACGAGGGCGATTATGAGAAGGTAGGTGAGTTGATGTATCAGACCCACGAAGGCCTATCGAAGGACTACGAGGTATCTTGCGAAGAGCTTGACTATCTGAACGACTTGGCAAAGGAGAACGGTGTTACCGGTAGCCGCATCATGGGCGGTGGATTTGGTGGCTGTACCATCAACCTGGTTCGCAACGATCTCTACAAGAAATTCATCGACGATGCCAAGGCCAAATTCAATGCCAAGTATGGACACGAGCCAAAAGTTTACGATGTAGTAATTGGCGACGGTTCACGTAGAATTTGCTAACTCCGAACCAACAAAAACACAGCATTCTGTGTTTATAAAGGTTAAATAACGAGAGTAAGGTGTGAAAATTACACCTTACTCTTTTTTTTTTCTTGTTTTAGCTTGTAAATTCGAAATTAAGGTTGTAATTTTACACCCAAAATAATAACAACAAATTATCAACAACTTAAAACATAGTAACAAAATGAAGACAATCAAAGCAACTTTGATGGGAGTTGGCGTAGCTGCGCTGATGCTCTCATGCGCAAGTGGCCAGCAGGCTCCTCAGCTAACTGTATCGGGTCTTGACCCAGCCAAATTCGACACCACTATTCAGTCAAAACCAGTGAAGCTCTACACGCTGAAGAATCAGAACGGCATGGAGGTATGCATCACCAACTATGGTGGTAGAATCGTTTCGCTTGTTGTGCCAGATAAGGATGGCAAGCCAACCGATGTTGTACTCGGATTCGACAACATCGCCCAGTATGCCGACACTATCAATACACCCTCCGACTACGGTTCAAGTGTAGGTCGTTATGCCAACCGTATCAAGAACGGTCAGTTCATTCTGAAAGGCGACACCGTTCAACTCAGAACCAACGATGGTCCTAATAGTCTGCACGGTGGTGGCAATACAGGTTGGATGCACCAGGTTCTTGATGCCGAGCAGATTGGCGATTCTATTCTGAAACTTACACTTGTTGCACAGGATGGTGAGAACGGATTCCCCGGCAAAGTCATGTCTGTTACAACCTACAAGCTCACATCCGACAACGTGCTTGATATGACTTGGGAGGCAGAGACCGACAAGCCAACTATCATTAACCAGACCAACCACAACTATTACAACCTGAGTGGTGACTTTACACAGCCCGCTTACGATATGGTACTCTATGTCAATGCCGACAACTTCACACCAAGCGACAAGCTTTACATCCCCACAGGCGAGATTAAGTCGGTTGAGGGCACTCCAATGGACTTCCGTCAGCCTCACGCTCTGGGCGATAGCATCAACTCTCAGTTCGATCAGATTCAGAATGCTACAGGTTACGACCACAACTATTGTCTGAACACCTATAAGGACGGTAAGGGCGATGATACTCAAGTATGTGCCAGCCTCTACAGCCCCAAGACAGGTATCCTGATGGAGATGTTTACCAACGAGCCAGGTGTACAGGTTTACAGCGGTAACTTCCAGGGTGTAGGAGCTGACAAAGATATCCCTCGCAAGAATGGTATCACCTACCCCAAGCACGTGAGTGTATGTCTGGAGAGCCAGAAGTACCCCGATTCTCCCAACCACCCAGAGTGGGTACAGCCCACACTGAATCCTGGTGAGAAGTACTTCAGTCACGCTGCCTACAAGTTCTCCATCAAATAAACGGATTCTATAGTTACTAACAAATATCAATCAATTAAAAAATGGCATTATTAGACTGGATTGTCATCGGTGCTTTCTGTTGTGCACTGGTTGGCATTGTATTATGGGTTATTTCTCAGAAGAATAATAACTCAGCAGATTATTTCTTAGGTGGTAAGGATGCAACATGGATTGCCATCGGTGCATCAATCTTCGCTTCAAACATTGGTTCAGAACACCTGATTGGCTTGGCTGGTGCCGGAGCTTCATCAGGTATGGCTATGGCCCACTGGGAGATTCAGGGATGGATGATTCTTATCTTGGGTTGGGTGTTTGTACCATTCTACACTCGTTCTATGGTTTACACTATGCCAGAGTTCCTGGAGCGACGCTACAACACACAGAGCCGTACCATCCTCTCGGTGATTTCACTGATCTCTTATGTGCTCACAAAGGTAGCCGTAACAGTTTATGCAGGTGGTCTGGTGTTCCAGCAGGTATTCGGTATCGAACAGCTTTGGGGTATCGACTTCTTCTGGATTGCAGCTATCGGTCTGGTCGTTATCACAGCTATCTACACCATCTTCGGTGGTATGAAGAGCGTGCTCTACACCTCGGTTCTGCAGACTCCTATCCTGCTGCTCGGTTCACTCATCATCCTTGTACTTGGTTTCAAAGCCCTGGGTGGATGGGACGAGATGATGTCTGTTTGCGGTGCCGTTGATGCTAACGAGTATGGCGACAAGATGACCTCACTCATTCGCGACAACCGCGATGCCAACTATCCTTGGCTGGGTGCCCTTATCGGTTCTGCCGTTATTGGTTTCTGGTATTGGTGTACCGACCAGTACATCGTTCAGCGTGTACTCTCTGGTAAGGATGAGAAGGAAGCTCGTCGTGGTACCATCTTCGGTGCTTACCTGAAGCTGCTGCCCGTATTCCTGTTCCTGATTCCTGGTATGATTGCCTTCGCCATGAGCACCAAAGGCATCACCCTGCCAAACGGCGAGGTATTTGTACTGAGCACACCCGATGCAGCCTTCCCTACCCTCGTAGCTAAGTTGCTGCCTGCAGGTGTTAAGGGTCTGGTAGTTTGTGGTATCCTGGCTGCCCTGATGTCTTCTTTAGCATCTCTGTTCAACTCTTCAGCCATGCTGTTCACCATCGACTTCTGGAAGCGTCTGCGTCCTGAGACTCCTGAGAAGCAGCTGGTTCGTATCGGACAGATTGCAACTGTAGTTATCGTGATTCTCGGTATCCTGTGGATTCCCATCATGCGTTCGGTAGGTAACGTACTCTACAACTATCTGCAGGATGTACAGTCAGTACTGGCTCCTGGTATCGCCGCCGCCTTCCTGCTGGGTATCTGCTGGAAGCGTGCATCTGCCAAGGGTGGTATGTGGGGATTGCTCTCTGGTATCATCATCGGTTTGACACGTCTGGGCGCTAAGGTTTACTACAGCAACGCCACCGATGCAGCCGACAGCTGGTTCAAGGCTGTATTCTACGACTTCAACTGGTTGTTCTTCTGCGGTGTCATGCTGATTGTATGCTGCCTGGTTGTAATCGTTGTATCTCTGCTGACAGAGGCTCCCGACGAGAAGAAGATTCAGGGTCTGGTATTCGGAACTTCTACCCCCGAGCAGATTGAAGCCACTCGCAAGAGCTGGAATAAGTGGGATGTATTCCACACCATCGTTATTCTTGGCTTTACCGTAGCATTCTACATCTATTTCTGGTAAATCATAGCAATATATGACATATTATCATGAACATTCCAAAGTCTGGTTGTCGGTCGACTGTATCATCTTCGGTTTCGATGAGAACAAGCTGAAGATTCTGATCGGTCGCCGCAACATGGACCCAGGACGTGGCGAATGGAGCCTCTACGGAGGCTTCGTTTCCGCCAACGAGAGCGTTGACGAGGCAGCCTCACGCACCCTCTTCGAACTCACGGGTCTTCGTAATCTCTACATGCGCCAGATAGGTGCCTTCGGTAATGTAGACCGCGACCCGGGTGAGCGTGTGGTATCTATCGCCTATTACGCCCTTATCAATGCCAATGACTACGACGACAAATTGCGTGAAGAACACGGACTGGAGTGGGTAAACATCGACGAGATGCCACAACTCTACTCCGACCATAATGAAATGGTAGCCAAGGCACGCAAGATGATGAAACAAAAGATGGCACACGAACCGGTTGGTTTCCGCTTACTGCCCAGCCTGTTCACCCTCACCCAGCTGCAGCGACTCTATGAGGCTGTATATGGTACCGAGCTCGACAAACGCAACTTCCGCAAACGTATTAAAGAGATGGACTTCATCGAGAAGACGGAGCTTATCGACAAGAAGAGTTCTAAGCGTGGTGCTTATCTTTACCGATTTAATAATAAAGCTTACAACGAAGATTCAAATTTCAAATTGTAATAACTATGTTAGAAGAATTAAAAGAAAAAGTATTCAAGGCCAACTTAGACCTTGTAAAGCAAAACCTGGTAATCTTTACCTGGGGCAATGTTTCAGGTATCGACCGCGAAAAAGGGCTCGTTGTCATCAAGCCCTCAGGTGTTGACTACGACGTTATGAAGGCTTCTGATATGGTAGTTGTCGACCTCGAAAGCGGTAAGGTTGTTGAAGGCGACCTCAACCCCTCGAGCGACACCCCTACCCACTTGGTATTATATAAGGCATTTCCCAACATCCAGGGTGTGGTTCACACCCACTCTACCTATGCCACAGCTTTCGCACAGGCCGGCCGCGATATCCCCAACATCGGCACTACTCACGCCGACTATTTCTACAAGGATATCCCCTGCACCCGCGATATGACCGAGGCTGAGGTAAAAGGCAACTACGAGTTGGAGACCGGCAATGTGATTGTCGATGAGATTCTGAACATCCGTAAGATCAATCCCGACCACACACCTGCCGTATTGGTTAAAAACCACGGTCCCTTCTCATGGGGAACTTCTCCCGACAACGCTGTTTATAACGCCAAGGTCATGGAGCAGTGTGCCAAGATGGCCTTCGTAGCCTTCTCAGTAAACCCAAGCCTCACCATGAATCCACTGCTGATAGAAAAACACTATATGCGTAAACATGGTCCAAACGCTTACTACGGACAAAAAGGACAGAAACATTAATCAGTAATAACAATGAGTATGAAAGCATTTGATAATTACGAAATTTGGTGGGTGACCGGTGCTCAGCTCCTCTACGGAGGCGATGCAGTCATTGCAGTCGACAGTCACTCAAAGGAGATGGTAGAAGGTCTGAACGCCTCTGGCAACATCCCCGTTAAGATTGTTTATAAAGGTACAGCAAATAGCAGCAAGGAGGTTGAGCAGGTGATGCTCGCTGCTAATAACGACGAAAAGTGTGTAGGTATCATCACTTGGATGCACACCTTCAGTCCTGCCAAGATGTGGATCAAGGGTCTACAGCAGCTGCAGAAGCCTTTGTGCCACTTCCACACCCAGTATAACGCCGAGATACCCTGGAACGACATCGACATGGACTTCATGAATCTGAACCAGAGTGCTCACGGCGATATCGAGTTCGGACATATCTGTACGCGTATGCGCGTAGCCCGCAAAGTGGTTTGTGGTTATTGGAAGGACGCGAAGGCTCAGAAGCAGATTGCCGTATGGGCTCGCGTAGCCGCTGGTGTGGCTGATGCTCACAACGTACGCTGCCTGATGTTCGGTATGAACATGAACAACGTTGCCGTTACCGATGGCGACCGCGTTGAGTTCGAGCAGCGTCTGGGCTATCATGTTGACTATTACCCTGTATCTTCTCTGATGGAGTACTTCAAGCAGGTAACCGATCAGGAAGCCGACGAGCTCGTTGAGGAGTACAAGAAGCTCTACACCATCAAGATCGACGAGAGCGGCGAGCAGGTTTACTGGGAGAAGGTGAAGAATGCTGCCAAGGCCGAGATTGCCCTGCGCCGCGTACTGAAGGACGAGGGCGCAACTGCCTTCACCACCAACTTCGACGACTTGGGCGATGCTAACATCGACGATCCTAACTTCTGCGGTTTCGACCAGATTCCTGGTCTCGCTTCACAGCGCCTTATGCAGGAAGGTTATGGTTTCGGTGCCGAGGGCGACTGGAAGACAGCTTGCCTCTATCGCACCCTGTGGGTTATCCAGCAGGGCATGCCTACCGGCTGCTCATTCCTTGAGGACTACACCCTCAACTTTGCTGGCGACAAGAGTTCTTGCCTGCAGAGCCACATGCTCGAGGTTTGTCCGCTGATTGCTACCGACAAGCCCAAGCTCGAGGTTCACTTCCTGGGCATCGGTATCCGCAAGCAGCAGACCGCCCGTCTGGTATTCACCTCAAAGACCGGCGCTGGTATCAAGGCTACCGTTGTTGACCTGGGTAACCGTTTCCGCCTGATTTCTCAGGAGGTAGAGTGCATCGAACCACAGCCCATGCCAAAACTGCCTGTAGCTTCAGCACTCTGGGTTCCACAACCCACATTCGAGGTTGGCGCTGCCGCATGGATTCTGGCTGGTGGTACTCACCACAGCGCTTTCTCTTACGATATCAACGAGGAGTACTGGGAGGACTTTGCTGAGATGACCGGTATCGAGTATGTCCGCATCAACAAGCAGACCAACATTGCCGACTTCAAGCAGCAGCTCCGTAACAACGAGGTTTACTACATGTTGAACAAAGCACTTCGTTAATTGAAAATTGACAATTGACAACTATGACAGCAAAAGAAACTATACAAGCAGGTAAAGCCATTCTCGGTATCGAGTTTGGCTCTACCCGTATCAAGGCCGTCCTCATCGACGAGGACAACGAGCCCATTGCACAGGGCTCACACGAGTGGGAGAATCAGTTGGTAGATGGTCTCTGGACCTACTCTACCGAGGCTGTTTGGTATGGTCTGCAGGACTGCTATGCCGATCTCCGCAAGGACGTGTTAAAGCAGTACGACTGCGAGATTGAGAGTCTGGCTGCCATCGGCTTCAGTGCTATGATGCACGGCTACATGGCCTTCAACAAGGACCAGCAGATTCTGGTTCCCTTCCGCACATGGCGTAACACCAACACCGGTAAGGCAGCTGCCGAGCTCTCTCAGCTCTTCAACTACAACATCCCCCTGCGCTGGAGTATCAGCCACCTCTACCAGTGCATCCTCGACAACGAGGAGCATGTTTCCGACATCAAGTACCTGACCACTCTGGCAGGTTATGTTCACTGGCAGGTAACAGGCGAGTTCGTACTGGGTGTAGGCGATGCTTCAGGTATGATTCCCGTGGATCCCGTTACCAAGACTTACGATGCCGAGATGGTTCGCAAGTTCGACGAGCTCATTGCGCCTAAAGGCTTCGCTTGGAAGTTGCTCGACATTCTGCCCAAGAGCTTGAATGCAGGCGAGAACGCCGGTTTCCTCACTCCCGAGGGTGCTAAGAAACTCGACGTTTCCGGTCACCTGAAGGCAGGTATCCCCGTTTGTCCTCCTGAGGGCGACGCTGGAACAGGCATGGTAGCTACCAACGCTGTCAAGCAGCGCACAGGTAACGTATCGGCCGGTACTTCTTCATTCTCTATGATTGTATTGGAGAAGCCACTCTCTAAGCCTTACGAGATGATCGATATGGTGACCACACCCGACGGTTCACTCGTAGCCATGGTTCACTGTAACAACTGCACTAGCGACATCAATGCCTGGGTAGGCCTGTTCAAGGAGTACCAGCAGCTGCTGGGTGTTCCCGTTGATATGAATGAGCTCTACGGCAAGTTATTCAACAAAGCCCTCGAAGGCGATACCGACTGCGGTGGCTTGATGGCCTACAACTACGTTTCCGGTGAGCCTGTAACAGGTCTGGCTGAAGGACGTCCCATGTTCGTTCGCTCTGCTGGCGATAAGTTCAATCTCGCCAACTTCATGCGCGCTCACCTCTATGGTGCTATCGGTGTGCTGAAGATTGGTAACGACATCCTGTTGAAGGAGGAGAAGATCAAGGTTGACCGTATCACCGGTCATGGTGGTTACTTCAAGACTGCCGGTGTAGGTCAGCGCATGCTGGCTGCCGCCCTCAACTCACCTATCTCGGTGATGGAGACAGCAGGCGAAGGTGGTGCCTGGGGTATTGCCCTGCTGGCTGGCTACCTGATTAAGAAGAACGGCAAGAACCTGGCCGACTACCTCGAAGAAATTGTCTTCGCAGGCAATACCGGTCTCTCTATCGCTCCTACTGCCGACGACGTAGCAGGTTTCGAGAAGTATATCGAGAACTACAAGCGCTGTCTCCCCATCGAACAGGCCGCTGTAGATAATAAGTAAGATTTCAACAACGACATGAAGAAAGTTATTCTAACCGCGACTATCGCACTGGCTTTTGCCGCATCGGCATCAGCCGCAGAAAATGTGAAAGCTACGGTTCATGCCGATCAGGCAGGAGCCAAGATTAACCGTGAGATCTATGGTCAGTTCTCAGAGCACCTCGGCAGCTGTATCTACGGCGGTCTCTGGGTGGGCGAGAACTCACAGATCCCCAACATCAAGGGTTACCGCAAGGATGTGTTCGAGGCTTTGAAAGCCCTGAAGATTCCCGTAATGCGCTGGCCTGGCGGCTGCTTTGCCGACGACTACCACTGGATGGACGGTATCGGTCCTAAGAACCAGCGTCCTTCTCTGCGTAACAACAACTGGGGCGGCACCATCGAGGACAACTCGTTTGGTACCCACGAGTTCCTGAACCTCTGCGAGATGCTCGAATGCGAGCCCTATATCTCTGGTAATGTAGGTTCTGGTACCGTAAAGGAGATGGCCCAGTGGGTTGAGTACATGACCAGCGATGGCGATACACCTATGGCACGTCTGCGCCGCCAGAACGGTCGCGACAAGGCCTGGAAGGTGAAGTACTTCGGTATCGGTAACGAGGCATGGGGCTGTGGTGGTAACATGCGCCCGGAGTACTATAGCGACGAGTATCGCAAGTTCAACACCTACCTGCGCAATCAGGGTGGCAACCAGCTCTACCGTATTGCCTCGGGTGCCAGCGACTACGACTACAACTGGACCAAAGTGCTGATGGATCGTATCGGTGGTCAGATGCAGGGTATCTCTCTGCACTACTACACCTGCACCGGTTGGAATGGTCCTAAGGGGTCTGCCATCAACTTCGATACCGACCAGTACTACTGGGCACTCGGTAAGTGCCTGGAGATCGAAGAGGTTATCAAGAAGCACAAGGCCATCATGGACGAGAAGGATCCTAAGAACACCATCGGTCTGCTCGTTGACGAGTGGGGTACCTGGTGGGACGAGGAGCCCGGCACCATTCCTGGTCACCTGTACCAGCAGAATGCCCTGCGCGATGCTTTCGTAGCTGCCTTGAGTCTCAACGTATTCCATAAGTACACCGACCGTGTAAAGATGGCCAATATCGCTCAGGTAGTTAACGTTCTGCAGTCGATGATCCTCACCGATCAGGAGGGTACAGGCCACATGGTACTGACACCTACCTACTGGGTATTCCAGATGTACACCCCGTTCCAGGAGGCAACCCATCTGCCTGTCGACCTGCCTACAGAGACTGTACAGTGCAGCACCGACTACTGGAAGAAGAAGCAGGACACCAAGGACAACTCTACCCGTCCCTGCCCACTGCTCTCAGCCTCGGCTGCCAAGACTAAGGACGGCAGCATCGTGCTTGCTCTGACCAACGTCAGCCTCGACAAGGCACAGACCATCGATTTCAACTTCGCTGGTTTCAATGCCAAGCAGGTAAGCGGTCGCATCCTCACTTCGAAGAACGTAGCCGACTACAACGATTTCAAGAATCCTGATGTTGTAGCCCCCACCGACTTCAAGGATGCAAAATTGAAGAAAGGTGTTCTCACCGTGAAGATCCCCGCTAAGTCGATTGTTGTTCTGAACATCAAATAAAAAAGAAGCCCCGCCGGTTGGGAGGGCACTGAAAAAGTCCTATTAGGCACTTTTTAACAATTACAGTCTGCACATAGTCAGTAAAACATTTGGCTATGTGCAGATTTTTTTGTACCTTTACAGCATAAAAGAGAGTGCTTATGCTGTCGCAACAACAAGAGTTAGTATTGAGTGAGTATAGTGCCTTGTACGACATAGTTGTCCCACAAGACAATCTTCTGAGACGTATCAACGGGCTCGTTGATTTTTCTTTTGTCTATCAAGAGTTGTTAGACAAATACTGTCCAGACAATGGTCGTATGGCAGAGTCTCCTATCCGCATGTTCAAGTACCTGCTCCTTAAGGTCATCTATGAT